>NZ_JBOBDQ010000006.1:0-143483 GCF_050586565.1 Pseudomonas sp. WC1 | reverse complement strand
ATGATCGATCAACTCATTGATATTCAAGGAGTTTTTCGTTCCGATGTCGCTGGAAGTGGGGCGCATTATAAGGGGATCTGAAACTCCGTCAACCGTTAATTTCATATATTTGCAATGTCCGGTGCTGCCTGCTGAAGAGCCTCCCCGGTCGGCAAGGGCTTGTTCAGCAATATTCCCACCAGCACCGCAAAGATCAGCGCCGCGACACCGGCACTGCACAGCACCGCCTCGAAGCCACCGATGAGCGCCTGGCGCGCCAGTGGTGCCGCCACCTCTCTCAGCCTTGGATCGAGCAACGCCAACGCGGCCTGCAGATCCCCCGCCGCCACCCGCGTAGCCATCTCCCCCGCCACACCCAACGCCTCGGGTGCCTGGATCGCCAGGGCATCGCGCAGCAGTTGCCCACTGCGCGCCGCAAGGATGCCGCCGAGAATACCTATGGCGAGGACGATGGCCCCAAAGCGCGTGGTGGTGCTCAGCCCCGAAGCCATACCGGTGCGCTCACGCGGTACGCAGGCCATGATGTTCTTCTGCGTATCGCCATTGAGCAGCCCGGCTCCGGCGCCCAGCACGACACTGGCCAGGGCGAACGCGGCATAGCCACCTTGGCCGGTGGCCCAGGCGCAGGCCAGGTTGCCCACCCCGACCAGGGCCAACCCCAATGCGAATACCTGGGCCGGCGACAGGCGCGCAGCCATGCGCATGCCCAGCCGAGGCGTGAGCAGCATGGCCACGGCGAACGGCAGCATGCCCGCACCCGCGGCCAGGGCCGAGAGCTGCAAACCGCCCTGCAGGTACAACGGCAGCAAAGTCATCATCACCTGCGCACAGGCGGCATAGGCAAACATCCCCAGCAAGGCACCGATGAAGCGCCCGCTGCGCATCAGGCCGGGGTCGACCATCGGCCGCGCCTGGCTGCGCTCGACCATCACGAACAGGCCAAGCAGGAACGCGGCGATCAGCAGACGCCCCAGTGTGGGAGCACTGTCCCAACCGACCCGATTGGCATCGATCAAGGCCCAGATCAGGTAGCCCAGGCCACCGGCGAAAGTCAGGCTGCCCAGTGGATCGAACCGCGCCGCCGAACCGTCGCGGGACTCCTCGATACTGCGTACGACCATGACCGCCAGCACGATCACCAGCGGCAGGTTGATATAGAAGATCCAGCGCCAGCCCAAGGTACTGGCGATCAGCCCACCGAGCAGCGGCGCGAAGGTGATGGTCGCGCCCATGCAGGCGCCCCAGAAGGCCCAGGCCCGCATGCGTTCCTGCGGCGCATGGAAACGGTTGCCGATGGCGGCCAGTGCGGCAGTCAGCAACAACGCGGCACCGATGCCCTTGGCTGCGCGGGCCAGATCAAGGAACAACAGGCTCGGCGCGGCGCCGCACGCCAGCGAGGCCGCGCCGAACAGCGCCAGGCCGAGCAGCAGCATGCGCCGCCTGCCGAAACGGTCGGCCAGGCTGCCAGCGGGTAGCAGGCAGGCAGCGAACGCCAGCAAATACGCACTGACCACCCATTCGATGTCGCTGAACGAGCCGGACAGATCGCGGGCAATGCTGGGCAGGCTGACCGCAACGATGTTGGTGTCGAGGATGATCACGGCGCACACCGCCGAGGCGGTGAACAGGGTGAAGCGTGGTGAGGCGGCTGCAGGCATGGCAAGGCTCCGTCATAGAGAGCAGGCAGGTCGTCGCCGCTTTACCGCCACGACGCCAGCCTTGTAGTGTTGCCTCAACCATAACGCCGCAGGGCGCCCGGCTTGTTAGCCAGCACGTCCCGCGTCATTAGCGCCTGGCTAACGAGGCCCCATGGAGATACGTCACTTCCGCTACTTCCTTGCCGTCGCCCGCCACGGCCACTTCACCCGCGCCGCCGAGCAACTGGGCATCGCCCCGCCGACCCTGAGCCGGCAGATCCAGGACATGGAGCGTGAGCTGGGCGTGCGGCTGTTCGAACGCAGCCAGCGCGAGGTGAGCCTCACCGCCGCAGGCCAGGCGTTGCTCACCGAGGCTGAACAGGCCGTACAGCAGTTCGACGCAGCGCAATTGGGTGCACAGCGCGCAGGCCGCGGCGACAGTGGTTGGATAGAGCTGGGCTACGTCGCATCGGCAGCCTACTCGGGCACCCTGCAGCAACAAGTGAGCCGATTTGTCGAAGACTACCCCGGGGTGCGCCTGAACATTCGCGAGGTGCCCATGCTCGAGCTCCCCGCCTTGGTCCACGATGGCCAGCTCGACCTCGCCTACCTGCGCTCGCCCATGGAGCTGCCGCAGACCCTGACGGCTATCGCCCTGCATCAGGAGGGCTTCGTCCTGGCGCTGCCGGCCAGCTCGCGCCTCAATGAGCTCAAGACAATCCCCGCCGCGCGGCTAGCCGACGAAACGTTCATCTTGCCTGAGCAGATCTCCGGCACCCTGGCAATCGCCGGCCAGGGCGGCTTCACGCCGCGCCTGGGGCCGCAGCCGGGTAGCCTGGTGGCAGTGCTCACCCTGGTTTCACTAGGCCAGGGCGTGGCCGTGGTACCCGCGTCGGTGGTCCAGCGCATCAGCCTCCCGCAGGTCAACTACCGGCCCATCGCCGACAGCCAGGCGAGCTCATGGCTGAGCCTGGTGCACCGCCGCTTCGAGAAGTCACCTGCGGTGCTGCGCTATATAGAAGGCGTACGCAGAGGAATCGACTGAACACCCACCGTGGCCGTTTCCAGGCCACTGACATCCCGCCACGCGGCGCAGTACACTCGGGCACTCCCCCTTTCGGAGACGCCCAAGGTGCATCATGCAGGAAGCGATGAACGTCCACCGGCACGTGCCCGCCCTGGCGCGGTAATCTGGCTCACCGGCCTGTCGGGCGCGGGCAAGTCGACATTGGCCCAGGCCCTGGCCCGGCAGCTCGATGAGCTGGGGCATGGCTGCTACGTGCTCGACGGTGATGTACTGCGCACAGGGCTGAATGCCGACCTGGGTTTCTCACCCCAGGATCGCCATGAAAACATCCGCCGCACGGGTGAGGTGGCGGCGCTGTTCGCCGATGCCGGGCTGATCTGCATCGCCGCGTTGATCTCGCCCTATCACGCGGGGCGCGCCGCCGCGCGCCAGGCCTGCAAGGCGGGCTTCCACGAAGTGTACGTCAAGGCCGACCTGGCCACCTGCGAGGCCCGCGACCCCAAGGGCCTGTATCGCCGCGCCCGGGCGGGGGAGCTGCCTGCCTTCACCGGGATCAATGCGCCGTACGAGGTGCCGGAGCGCCCGGAGCTGGTGGTGGAGACGGCACAAGTGCCGCTGCCGATAGCAACGGCGCAACTGCTGGCGTACGTACAGCAGCGGGTACTGCACCAAACGCAGTAGGCGCGGGCTGACCCCGCGCCTGCTGGTTGCACTCAACTGCCCGGGGCGATATCGCCACGCTGCCAGCGTGCCTCGTTGTTGCCCAGGGCCTGGGCAATGTCGGCGAGTTCGCCGGACGGCAGGGTCTGTGGCAACGGGTCGAGCCCGGCGCTGGCGAACACCTGGCCATAGCTATTGCGCAGCTCGGCATAGGCCAGGTCGCGGCGCAGGTCGGCCTGCAGCGCATTCAGTTCCCCCTGGATCAGCTCCAGCTCGCCAATGCCCTGCGCCTGATGGCGATTGCGCAGTTGCTCGACGATCTGCTGGTCAAGGGCGACCAGTTGCTGGCTGGTGGCGAACTGGCGACGAGCTTCGTTGTAGTTGGCATTGGCCACATAGAGCTGGGCCAGGATGGCCATCGACATCGCCTGGCGGCGTGCCTCCACCACCTGCTCGCCAGCCTTGGCGACGTCGATGGACGCCGGCCCCGACAGCACGTTGAACAGGTTCCAGGTGACCTTGACGCCATAATCGGCCCAGTGCTGGTTGGTCAGGAAGCTGTTGCTGTCGTAGTGCCCGCCCGCCGAAAACTCCAACCCCGGCAACATGCGCAGCATCGACTTGCGCACCTCGGCGGCGCTGATGCGGGCCTGGTAGTCCTGCTCGCGCAACTCGGGGCGCGTGGCCAGGGCCTGCTGCTCCAGCGCTTCGAGGCCCACCTTGAGCTCCGGCACGCTGTAATCGTCGGTGGCGGCGAGGGTCAGCTCGCTACCCGGCGGCAGGTTGATCAGCGCACCCAGTTCGGTCTTGGCCAGCGACAGCGCACGGCGCTGTTCCTCCAACTGGCGGGTGGCCTCGATCAATGAGCGCTGGTAGTTGAGCGCCTGGATCGGGTCGCCGATGCGCTGGTCCCCCATGCGCTGGCTGTTGTCCCGGGCCTGCTCGACCCGCACCATCAGCGCGTCGATCTGCTTGAGCAAGCGCTCGGCGGCGACCGCCCGCCAGTAGGCCGAGCGTACGTCCTGGATGATGGTCTGCACCACCTTGCGCCGGCGCTCCTGGACGATCAGGCGCTGATCGCCCTGTTGCTTGGCGCTGACATAGCTGACACCGAAGTCGAGCACGTTCCACACCATGGTCAGGTCGGCCACGTCGCGGTCGCGGTCCTGGGAGGTCGATGGCTCCAGGGACTGGGTATTGGTCAGCACGCTTTGGCTGCTTGATGCGCTGACGTTGCTGCGCCCGGCGTAACCGGCCGACAGGGCCATGCGCGGCAGCATGTCGAAGGTGGCCAGGTCGACCTGGCGCTGGGCCAGGGCTTCTTCCATGATCTTGAGGCGTGCCTCCAGGTTGTACTTGACCGCACGAGCCATGGCCTGGTGCAGGGTCAGCGGCCCGTGCAAGGCCTCTTGGCCCTTGAACATGCTGGCAAGGTCCGCCCGCGCCCGCTGCTCGCTGACACTGCGGTCGATGGGTTGGGTCTTGACCGCGCACCCTGTTACCGCCAGTGCCAGTACGCTTACCGCAAAAATCCTCGATGCTCTGCTCATCCCTGTCCGCCCCCTTGGTACGGCACTGCTTTTCTTCTAATTGGATTGCTCGCGTGCGCCGGCTCAGGCCTGCGGCACGGGTACCTCGACCTGCCCCAACGCCTGCGCCAGTTGCCTGGCCTGGCGTTGCTCCCCCTCCTGGAAGGCCTGCAACTGCTGCCCGAGGGTCGGCGCCCCGGTCAGGCCCTTGCCCGCCCCTGCCTCTGCCCCCTGGCGGAATGGCTTGCCACCGCTCAGTTCATACTGGCCACCGTCATCCGGCAGCGTCTTGTCGAAGATGTTGGCCAGGCTGCTGGCCCCGAACACGTTGGCGTCACCACCACCAAAGCCGAGGAAACCGGCCCCCGAACCATTGCCGATACCGCTGTCAGAGTGCTGGCCGGCGAACACCTGGGCCAGGTAGCTCGGCGCCAGCGCACCGTTCTGGATGAACAGATTGCCCAAGGTCGGCAGCCCGCCGCCCGCTGTCGGCACCTCGAACAGCGGCTGTGGCAGCAGCGGCGACTGGAACGGTGCCGTTACCGGCAACGGTGCGATCACCACCGGCGTGCCTGGGCTGGCCTGGCCCGGGCGCGCCGGTGGGTAAGCGCGGAATTCCGGATCACCGTCGGTCGACTGCAATGTCACGCTTTGCCCGGCGAAGCCGCCGGCCAGGACGTTGCCTGCGCCATCGCGAATGCCGGTGCCACTGGCCTTGACCCCAAGGGCCAGGCCACCACTGCCCGCCACGCCTGCGACATTGACCTGCCAGGTATGGCCGTCGAGGCGTACCAGCGACTGCAGCGTGCCACTGGCGTTGCCACTGGCCAGCAGTTCGAAGTCGCCCAGGTCGACCCCGCTGACGTCTTCGCTGAAAGTAACGGTGAAGGACTGGCTGCCCGGCGTCGGCGACGGATTCGCTACGATCGAGACCACGCCAGGTGGCGTGCTGTCGACGATGACCCCGTGGCTATCGCCAATATTGTTCAGCCCCGGTGTCAGTTGATTGCCGGCCGCATCGTGCAGGCTCGCGCCATTGGCCGACAGGCCAAGCACCTGGATGCCATCGGCATCGTTGTCGCCGGCCTGGATCTGGTACTGAAACACCAGCGTCGGCGTGCCTGAACCGGCCACAAAATCGGCGTAAACCGTGCGCCCGCCGACATCCAGGGCAAGCTGCGGCACGCCGTCGACCATCACCGCCTCGCTGGTGTTGATCACGAAGGTGAGCACATCGCCCGTGTTATAGGGGACGCCGACCGGCACGCCGACACTGCCCACCGTGGGGGCGTCGCGGTCGATGTTGTATGTGGCGCCGGTCAGGCCACCGACCAGTGCGTTACCGGCCACATCAGTGATACCCGTGGCACTGCCATTGAGGTTCAGGCCCAGGGTGCCGGTGCCGTGCACACCGCTGACGGTGATGACATAGACGCCACCGCCCAGCGCTTGCAGGCCGCTGAGCGTGCCGCTGGCCGAGCCGGTGCCGACCAGGCTGAAATCGCTGAGGTCGACACCATTGACCTGCTCGTTGAAGGTCACGGTGAAGCGCACGCTCTGGGCGTTGCTCGGCGACGGGTCGAGGGTGACGATGCCGACCGCGCTCGGCGCCTGGGTATCGACCAGCACCTGGTGGGTATCGGCCACGCCATTCAGGGTCAGGTCCATGGCATTGCCCGCGGCGTCGACAAGGGTCGCACCATTGGCGGCAAGGCCGGTCACGGTGATGCCGTCAGCGTCGTTGTCACCGGCCTGGACGATGTACTGGAACACCAGGGTCGAGGTGCCGGCGCCCGCCACCAGTTCGGCAAACACCGTGTGCCCACCGATGTCCAGAGCCAGGCGCGGCGCCCCGGTGACCTGGACCGCTTCGCTGGCGTTGACCACGAACACCAGCGCGTCGCCAGCATTGTAGGAAACCCCCGCTGGGCCACCGACGCTGGTCACGCTGGGAACGCGGGTATCGATGGCATAGTTGTTGGAATCGGTACTGCCCACGCCGGTGTTACCGGAAGACGCCGCGACCACGCCGCTGTTGTCCAGGGTGATCAGGTTGCTGGTGTCCTCGACCCCGTTGCCAGGTGTCAGGGTCGCGGTCCAGGTGATGCCGCCATCGCTGCTGCTCAACCCGCTCAAGGTGCCGTTGGCCACAGTCAGGTCGGCCAGGGTGAAGCCGCTCACCGCCTCGCTGAAAGTGATGGTCACCAGGCTTGATTCGCCCGCACGCAGGGCCGTATCGGCAACCACGACGGTGGCGGTGGGGACGACGGTGTTGACCGTGTAGTTAGCCGATGAAGTCGTGCCGGTTCCGCTGTTGCCGGCCAGGTCGGTGTAGCCCGTGTTGTTCAGTACGATCAGGTTAGTAGCGTCCTGCACGCCGTTGCTCGGCGTGAAGATGGCGGTCCAGGTGATACCGCCGTCGACGCTGGACAGCGTGCCCAGGGTGCCATTGGGCAAGTTCAGGTCAGCGTTGGTGAAGCCCGATACCGCCTCGCTGAACGTGATGGTCACCAACGAGGTTTCACCGACGCGCAGATCGCTGTCGGCCATGACGATGGTGGCGGTTGGCCGCTGACTGTCGACGGCGTAGTTGTTCGAGTCGGTGGTGCCGGAACCGGCGTTGCCGGCGGTGTCCGTCACCCCGCTGTTGTCCAGGGTGATCACGTTGGAGGTGTCGGTGATGCCGGCGGTCGGCGTCAGGGTCGCGGTCCAGGTGATACCGCCATCGCTGCTGCTCAGCCCGCTCAGGGTGCCGTTGGCCACGGCCAGGTCGGCGGTGGTGAAACCGCTTACCGCCTCGCTGAAGGTGATGGTCACCAGCGACGTCTCGCCAATCGCGAGGCTGCTGTCGGCCACCACGATGGTTGCGGTCGGGCGCTGGGTGTCGATGGCGTAGTTGTTCGAGTCGGTGGTGCCGACCCCGGCATTGCCACTGCTCGCGCCCACCACGCCGCTGTTGTCGAGGGTGATCAGGTTGCTGCTGTCGGTGATGTTGCTGGTGGGGGTGAAGGTCGCAGTCCAGGTAATGCCGCCATCGCTGCTGGACACGGCGCTCAAGGTGCCATTGGCCAAGGTCAGGTCGGCATTGCTGAAGCCAGTCACCGCCTCGCTGAAGGTGATGGTCACCAGCGACGTTTCGCCGACCCGCAAGGCATTGTCGGCGACCACGATGGTGGCCGTGGGGACCACGGTGTCGACCGTGTAGTTGGCCGACGAGGTGGTGCCGACGCCAGCGTTGCCGGCCAGGTCGCTGATACCGGTGTTGTTCAAGGTGATCAGGTTGCTGAGGTCGCGCACCCCGGCGTTCGGGGTGAAGGTCGCGGTCCAGGTGATGCCGCCGTCGCTGCTGCTCACGGCGCTCAGGGTGCCGTTGGCCATCGTCAGGTCGGCGTTGCTGAAGCCGGTCACCGCCTCGCTGAAGGTAAAGGTCACCATGGTGGTTTCGCCCGCGCTCAGGGTGGGATCGGCTATCACGATGGTGGCGGTCGGGGGCTGGCTGTCGACGGCGTAGTTGTTCGAGTCGGTGCTGCCAGTGCCGGCATTGCCCGCGATGTCCGTAACGCCGCTGTTGTCCAGGGTAATCAGGTTGCTGGTGTCGGTGATGCCGGCGGCCGGGGTCAGGGTTGCGGTCCAGGTGATGCCACCATCGCTGCTGCTCACCGCACCCAGGGTGCCATTGGCGATAGTCAGGTCGGCGTTGCTGAAGCCGGTCACCGCCTCGCTGAAGGTTATGGTCACCAGTGACGTCTGGCCGATGGCCAGGTTGCTGTCGGCCACCACGATGGTCGCGGTCGGGCGTTGGGTGTCGACGGCATAGTTGTTCGAGTCGGTACTGCCGGTACCGGCATTGCCGCTGCTCTGGCCGACCACGCCGCTGTTGTCGAGGGTGATCAGGTTGGTGCTGTCGGTGATGTTGCCGGTCGGGGTGAAGGTGGCCGTCCAGGTGATGCCGCCGTCGGCGCTGGAGACCGCGCTCAGGGTGCCGTTGGCCACGGTCAGGTCCGCGTTGGTGAATCCGCTCACCGCCTCGCTGAACGTGATGGTTACCAGTGAGGTTTCACCGATGCGCAGCGCCGCATCGCTTACCACCACGGTGGCCGTGGGTTGCATGGTGCTGACGCCGTAGTTGTTGGAGTTGGTGGTACCGCTGCCCGCGTTACCGGCAAGGTCGGCCACCCCGCTGTTGCTCAGGGCAATCACGTTGGTGGCGTCCTGCACGTTTACCGAAGGGGTGAACGTCGCCGTCCAGGTGATGCCGCCATCACTGCTGGAAAGCCCACTCAAGTTGCCGTTCGCCACCGTCAGATCGGCGAGGGTGAAGCCGGTTACAGCCTCGCTGAAGGTAATGGTCACCGTGGTGGTCTCGCCGACGGTGAGATTGTTGTCGGCGACCACGATGGTGGCCGTCGGGCGCTGGGTGTCGACGGCGTAGTTGTTCGAGTCGGTCGTGCCGCTACCGGCGTTGCCGGCCAGATCGGCCACCCCGCTGTTGTCCAGGGTGATGAGGTTGGTGGTGTCAGTGATGTTGCTTGACGGGGTGAAGGTGGCCGTCCAGGTGTTCCCGCCGTCGCTGCTGGACACCGCGCTCAAGTTGCCGTTGGCCACCGTCACGTCGGCATTGCTGAAACCGCTCACGGCCTCGCTGAAGGTGAACGTCACCAGCGACGTCTGGCCGATGGCCAGGGTGGGGTTGGCCACCACGATGGTCGCGGTCGGGCGCACGGTGTCGATGGCGTAGTTGTTCGAGTCGGTGGTGCCACTGCCGACGTTGCCAGCGGCATCGACCACTCCGGTGTTGTCCAGGGTGATGACATTGGTCGCATCGGTTATGGCGCTGGTCGGAGTGAACGTCGCGGTCCAGGTGATCCCGCCGTCGCTGCTGGAGACGGCGCTCAGAGTGCCGTTGGCCACCGTCAGGTCGGCATTGGTGAAACCGGTCACGGCCTCGCTGAAGGTGATGGTCACCTGGGACGTTTCACCGATGCGCAGGCTGCTGTCGGCCACCACGATGGTCGCCGTCGGGCGCTGGGTGTCGATGGCGTAGTTGTTCGAGTTGGTGGTGCCGCTGCCGGCGTTGCCAGCGGCATCGCTCACCCCGGTGTTGTCCAGGGTGATGAGGTTGGTCGCGTCGCTGATGGCGTTGGTCGGGGTGAACGTCGCGGTCCAGGTGATCCCGCCGTCGCTGCTGGATACGGCGCTGAGCGTGCCGTTGGCCACCGTCAGGTCGGCATTGGTGAAGCCAGTCACGGCCTCGCTGAACGTGATGGTCACCTGGGACGTCTCACCGATGCTCAGGTTGCTGTCGGCCACCACGATGGTCGCCGTCGGGCGCTGTGTGTCGATGCTGTAGTTGGCCGAATTGGTGGTGCCTACGCCAGCGTTGCCGGCCAGGTCGGTGACACCGGCGTTGTTCAGGGTGATGACGTTGCTGGCGTTGGTGATGCTGTTGGTCGGGGTGAAGGTGGCGGTCCAGGTTTTGCCGCCATCGCTGCTGGACACCGCGCTCAGGGTGCCGTTGGCCACCGTCAGGTCGGCATTGGAGAAACCGCTCACCACCTCGCTGAAGGTGATGGTCACCGTCGCGGTCTCGCCCACTTTCAGGGCCGTGTCGCTGAGGGTGATGGTGGCGGTGGGCGGAACCGTCTCGTGAATGGCCACCGTGACCGAAGCCGCGCTGGAGGTGGCGCCATCGCCATCGTTGACGGTGACCGACAGGGTGCGGGTGGCCTGGCCGATGCTGTTGGCGGCATTGCTGTTGTCGTAGGTGAGGTTGCGCACCACCGCCTGGACTGCTGCGGCCGTGGCATTGCCGTTGAACGTCAGCACCAGGTTGGCGCCGCCCGTGCCGCCGGTATACGTGCCGATGGCCACTCCGCCGTAGCTCACCGTGCTGCCGCTGACGCCGATCTGCCCGGCGCCATTGCCCTGGTGGCGGATGCCCAGCACATCTTCGCTGGCGACGCCGTTGGCGCTGACCGCCACGGTCAGGTTACCCCCGGCAAAGTCGGCCGAGTCGCTGTCGGTGACCGTGGCGTTGCTGCCGCTGTCGAGCAGCACGGCGCCACTGCCTTGGGTGAAGGTCTGGCTGTCACCGTTGAGGTTGCCGATCACCGGCGCGGCATTGAGTGGCTGGACCACCACCGAAGCGGTGCGGGTAGTACTGCCCATGTCGTCATTGATACTGACGGTCACACTACGGGTGCCGCTGGTGTAGGCCCCTGCGGCGTTGCCATAGGTCACTGTGGCAAGTACCGCACGATACTGGGCCAGGGTGGCCACACCACTGAGCGACAGCACCGCGCTGCCCGAGCCGCTGATGGTGATGCCGTAACTGGCCGCCGTGGCGATCTGCCCGGCGTTGAGCGACAGGGTCTCGCTGCCGCCATCAAGCACACCACCCAGGGTCAGGGTAGCCCCACTGACCTGGGTATCGCCGTCGGATTGGCTGATGTTGATGTTCGGCACGATCACCACCGGGGAGCCGGCGAAATTGACGGTGCTGTCGTTACCACCGGTGCTGGTGTCCAGGTCGACCAGCGGCGGCGCCGAGTACAGCACCTCGTAGGCACCAATATCGACACCGCCGCCACGGGGCCGGTCGAAGCCGCGCAGGTCGGTGGCCGGCGCGCCCGCCTGGGTGCCCTGGTCAATGGCGTTGCTGGCAGTGCTGGCCAGGCGGTAATCGCCGCCGGCGGCATTGACGAAGTTGACCGGGGTGCCGATCAGGTTGGTGGTGCTGGTGTAGCCACCGCCACTGCCGCTGTTGGTGGCGGCATCAAGGGCAGCGCCATTGACCGTGTTGCCACTGATGATGCTGTTGAGCACCGTCACCGTGCCGGCGCCGCCAGTGGCCCACCCCAGGCCGGCGGAGTTGATGGTGCCACTGCTGGTGTTGAGGTAGGTGTTGTTGGCGATGGTGCTGTTGACGATGCTGACCGAGCCACCGGTATTGCTCAGCACGATGACCGAGGCGCCAGCGACCGTAGCAGTGGCGGCGTAGGTCCCACTGTTGTTGTAGATCGCCACGTTTTCCAGGACGTGGTTGTTGGCGCCGCCCAGGCGTACCAGCGACGACATGCCGGTGGCGCCGATGATGCTCGCATTGTTGTCATGGATCGTGGTGTTGCGTACCACCACCGTGGAGCCTAGGGTGGTCGCCGAGTTGATCACGGTGCCGGCGTTGTCCTGGAAGTTGGAATCCTCGACGGTGATCGAACCGCCATTGGCGCGGATGGCCCCACCGGTGATGTTGCCGGAGAAATGCCGCATGTCCAGGTTGCGCACCGTCAGCACACCGCCGCCGTTGCTTTGCAGGCCCGAGGCCTCGCCAGCATCGCGGATGTTGTTGCTGTTGACGTCGCCACTGAGGATGATGTCGCCCTTGCCGTCGCCGTCGACATCACCGTTGATGGTGATGTTGCTGGTCACCGCCAGCGCCGTGGCCGACGACCAGCGAATGGTCCCGCCTTTCAGGTTCTGGTGGAACACGATGATGTCGTTGCCGCTGCCCGCGGCGGAGCCATCTACCGAAGTGTCGGTGTTCGCGGCCTGGATGGCTTCGGCCAGGGATACCTGACCATCGTTGGCGATGAGTGACGCATTGCTGCTGGTGACGGTGATGGTCGCCAGCGAGGTATTGAATGCCGACAGGTCGCCGCGCTGCACCCCCACGCCAGTGGCCACCGCGCCGGAAATGGTCTCCAGTTCCCAGTCCTCGCCAGCGCGGTTGCCAGTCGAGTCGGCCGAGGCGCCCACGTCGGCACCGCTGAGCCGCGCCACCTCGTTGACGAACATCTGGCCATCACTGCCGGCGCCGGTGTTGCAAGCAAAGAAGCGGATATCGCCGCCCGGGGCCAGGCTGGCGCCGATGCGCGCCAGGTCGGTTCCATGGCTGGCCAGTTGGTTGGCCCAGATGGCATTGCCGGCCAGGTACACATAGCCGCTGTCGCCATGGCTGATGATATCGACCGAAGTCACGTCGCTACGGCCATTGAGATAGTCGGCGATCTGCTTGAAGCCATCCTTGCCGTTGTCCAGCACCACCACCTCGACCCCGGCAGGCAGGCCGGCGATGAGTTTCTGGTAATCACTTACCGCAGAGTCGACGAATACCACTTCATGATTGCCCGGAGCCTGGGAGATCGGCGCGGTGGCCGGTGCCGCCTGATGGGCCGGTTCGTGGGCGGTGTTATCGCGGGTACTGGCCGCATCACTGGCGGCGCTGGTGTCCTTGCCTCCGGTTGCGGCTGCGGCGGCTTCGACTGCCTGAGCCCCCTGATCGGCGACCACGCCCACCGAGGCGTCGAACATCATGCGCGGTTCCAGGGCCTGGATAAGGCTGGGCCGGCTCGCGGAAACGTTGGGTGTGTGGGTGTCTTTACCGCGTTTCCAGAATGCCATGATGCCCTCGCTCAGCCCTGCGGCTGCTTATGCTTGCCGTCCCTGCAGATGAGGGCGGCCTGTCCTTGTCTGGTAATCCTGAACGGACGACGGGGCGCCGATGCGCGCCCCGCTGCCCTGCCTGCCGAAATCCTGGCCTCAGTTACGGGATGGGAAGATCCCTTCGGTCGCGATGATGAAGTTGATGCCCAGGTAAGGGCTCTGGTTCGAGAACGGCTGGTTGCCTGGCGCGGTCGCGCCCGTCGCGGCTGGGATGGTGAGGTTGAACGGCTTGAGCGTGGTATTGCTGGCGGTGGAGGCGTAGATGTCGATCGACACACCCGATCCGGACGAGTCCTTCGGCTTGGCCAGCACGCCGGTGGTCGAAGGGGCCGGCAGGTCGGCGTCACCTTCTGCGGCAGGGATGGCGACCGATACGGTCTGGGCAGGGATGTTCACTGCCTGCGACGCCATGTTCGAGGCAAGCAGCGTGGTGGTCGGAGTACCACCTTTCTCGCCCGGAAGGAACTGCGATAGCCCCGGCCCTTGTCCCTGGCCAGCATGCACAGGGCTGCGCCCGCGTAGGTCAGGTAGCGCGAAGGTGGTCTGGCCATTGCCACCGTAGGTCGTGCCCAGGATCGCGAACAACGCCGCGTTGTTGTTGATGCTGAGCATCTGCCCATCGCAGAAGGCCCAACCCCGTGGCGCAAAGTTTCCCGCGAACAATGTGATCTGACCGATGAATGGCTCACTCATTTACTGCACTCCTTTGACAACGCGGCAAGGACGGGCCTCAAGGCCCGCAGGTAATCACGTTCGTGACAGGCACGCTCAGAACTGCCGATCGGCGTGGAAAATCGTCTGGAGCTCCGGCCCCCTTGGGTATCGGGGCTCACCGGTTGCATCAATCGCGGCAATGGACGCTGGCCGGCTCATCTTCAGCGACAGGCCGTTCTCGCCGACCACCTGGAACCCACAGCGCTGATAGAGCCGCAAGGCCGGGTTGTGGGAGATCACATGCAGGCCGGCGCTGAGCCCCCGTTCATCGGCACGTGCCAGCCACTGGCCGAGCAGCCGGCTGCCGATGCCACGGCCGCGCCAGGCGGGCAGCAGGGCCATGTCGATGAATTGCACGTGGCTGTCGGTCCACTGCAGGCAGGCACGGCCGATGCGCTCGCCCGCCGCTTCGATGACAAAGAAGCCGGCGTCGGCGAACTGGGCCTGGTAGTAGTCGTGCTGGGCCTGGAACTGCTGGTCGAGGAAGGCATCGATAGCGGCCTGCGGCCACGGCAGCAGGGCCATTTCGGCGGCACGCGTGGTGCCATAGAGCTCGCGCAGGAACGCCCGGTCGGCGTCCACCATGGGACGGAGGTTCACCTCGGGGATGGACATCGGGTCTGGCTTCCCTGCGTAAGGTTACCCCATGGTGAGGGGCGCACATCCAAGTGAATTGTCCTACACGATCACCCGCAGCGTAGCCGAACAACAAGGCATATAGCCACTACTCTAGCGTGGTCTTTACAACTATTTTCTCAAACACCCGTTCGAGGTATTTTGACGCCGGTTTCTAGGCATTTCGCAACCGTATGGTTTCCAAAGCGTTGTAAGGCTGCAGGGCCCAACGGGCGATCGCCGCGCGCACCTCGTCGCTGGCTTCGTCACGCTTGCGCTGGCCATCGGCGCTGAAGTTCAGGGCCGGCTGCTTGGCGTCGAAGACCGCGACCGCCTGCAAATCCGCTACTTCGCCTGGCAGGATGCCGAACAGTGGCCCCAGGCGCCCCCAGACAGCATCGGGCAACTCGCTGTAGTTCACCGCGATGGCACCTTCGCGTTCGCACAACGCTAGGCCAGCCGCAAGGATTTCGCCAATCATCCGGCAGGTGTATTGCACCGCGCCCATGTCCTGGGCCTCGGCCAGCACACTGTCGAGCCCAGAGGCACCAAGCAGGCCCGGTACCCGGTGCATGCCCGGCTGGCGCAATTGGGAAACCACGATCTCCAGCGGGTCACGGTAGAGGAATACCCGTGGCACCTGGGGATACAGCGCCGTCAGCAGTGGCGCGTCGAAGATGCTCCAGGCGTCGAGCTTGATCAACAGGTGGCGCTCGTCGCCCCGACGACGCTGACCGTAGGCCGAGCACAGCGCCCGCAATGCATCGGCCTGCCAGGCGGCGGACGGGTCCTGGCGCGCGGCACGCAACAGGTTGTCCAACGGCGGCGGCTCGGACAGCACGATGTTGCGGGCCTGACTGGCGAGCAATTGGGCGATCAGCGTCGAGCCACAGCGCGAGGCATGGAACACCAGCACCGAGGGCGCCAGGCCCGGGCTGTGCAGTTGCCAGTCGAGCAAAGCCTGGACATCGGTGTCGCGGCGCATGGCCTGGTTGAAGGGCAAGCGCAGTGCCTGGTCGACGTCGTCGCGGAAAAACGGCCGGGCCAGGCGCCTCTCGCCGAACCAGCACCAGTCCACCCGCCATCCGGCGTCGCCTTGCCAGAGGCGGATGGGCAACCAGCCGTGAAAATCCATCGGGGTATTCACACTCGCCATTGATCGCTCCATGCCTGCTTGCCCCGGCGCATGGCGCCCAGGACCTCTGCCTCGGAAAACGCCAGCCCTAGCTCGGCACCAAGGCGCACCGCCTCGGCCACGAAGGCCTGGGGATCCTCCAACGCCTGTAGTTGCGCGGCCAATGCCGGCGCCTCACTCACCTGCTGGCGAAACCGTTCGAATGCCTGCCCAGCCCTCCCGGGCTGCAGTGCCGGCGTCTGCGCCAGGCCTTCGTCGATCAGCGCCAGTAGCCAAGGGGCGACCGCGCAGTCAAGTACCAGGTGGATGCGCTCACCGGGCCCGGGGTTGTTGACCCGGTGGGGGCGCGACAAGTCGATGAACCAGCACTCGCCCGGGCGCATCGGCACTTGCAGGCCATCCACAAGAAACTCCACGCCCGGAGGGCTCAGCAGCGGTATGTGCAAGCGCAGGCAGCCGCCTGGGCGCCCGAGGTCGGGGTCACGGTGCTCGTGTATCCGCGCCCCCGCGCCCAGGCGAAGCAGGCGGGCGGCGCGCAGCGATGCCTGGAAGGGTGCGAGTGCTTGCTGCCAGGCCGGCTCGCCCTGCCACCAGGCCAGGCTATTCGGCGCGCCTGTGCCTGGGGCCAGAGGCAACGGCGCGTCCTCGGCGGCGACCAGCGCCACACCGCTCCAGTCACCCTCGTGGTAGCCCCGGTTGAAGTGCGCCTGCCAGGCGTGAGTGTCCAGCCGGGTCAGGGCCTGCAGCAACGCGGGCAGGTTGGTGGGCAAGGTAAGGCGGGAACACAGTGGCAGAGCGGTCTCGGTCATGCGGGCTCCTTGCGTTGGCATTGTCTTGAACGGTGTTCCTGGCGATGGATCGCGTAATTACGACGGGAGCCTGGTGGGAAAGGCCGCCTAAAACCCACTCTCACGAACCCCCAACGCCGCCAAACGTCGCCAGGCGACCCCCAGCAACGACTCGCGCGCGCCCTCCAGCACCACCACCCCACGCAACGGCTGCGCCACATCGGGCACTTCGCCCAGCGGGCTCAGGCGCACGCCGTACTGGGCCTGCACCGGCTCCGCACGCTGCTGGCCATCCCGCCGCACGGCTACCGGGCCATGGCGGTCGGAGGCCAGCGCTTCGAGCTCCAGCACAGCCACGCCAGTGGCATCCACCTGCTCCACGCGCACCGGCAATGCCGGGCGCGCCGGGTCATCGGCGATAAAGCGCCCTTCGCTGCCAGCCGCCACCCGCCACAGGTCGGCCTCGGCCAGGTAGCCGCGCAAACGCAGCCCCGGCTCGACCAATCGCCCCAAGGTCAGTGCCGGGCTGACCCATTGCCCCGGCGCCAGGCCGGCCGGCAGGTCGCGCAGCACACCGTCGCGGGGCGCGCGCAGCTGCAGGCGCTCGCGCTGGGCGGCCAGGCCGCGGTACTCGGCCACGGCTTCGGCCAGTTGCTGCTCGAGCACGCCGGCGTCCGCCGCGGTCTCGCTGCGCCCAGCCTGGCGGCGCAACAGCAGCTGCAGGATGTCGATCTCGCGGCGCACGATGGACTGGCGCGACATCAGGTCGGGCGACTCCAGTTCCACCAGCAGCTCGCCCTGGCGAACCTCTTGCCCTTCGACCACCGGCAAGCTTTTCACCCGTGCCGCCACCGGTGCATGCAGGGCGCTGACGCGGGATGCCTCGAGCATCGCCGGCACGTCCACCGCGCCACGCCAGGGCAGCACCAGCACGGCCAGCAGCAAACCCAGCCCGGCCGCCACCCGCAGCGTCTTGCCCGGCGCCGCCTGGCCACGGTGCAGCCACCATTGCCGCAACTCCTTGTACACCGGCAAACCGATGAACCAGGCCAGCTCCACCAGCATCAGGAAGATGCCCAGCACCTTGAAGAACAGGTGATACACCGCCAGGGCGATACCGACGAACAACACCGCGCGCCACAGCCAGGCGCCATAGCCCCACACCAGCAAACGGCGGCGCATGGTCGGCGACCAGGCTTCCGGGGCTGGCTCGCCATAGCCGAACAGCGCCTCGCGCAATCGCCAGCGACACAGGGCAAAGGCGCGGTTCTGCAGGTTCTCGACCCGCCACAAGTCACTGATCAGGAAGTAGCCATCAAAACGCATGAAGGGGTTGAGATTGACCAGCAAGGTGGTGATCCAGGTGGCGCTGGCCAGCATGAACGCTGCCGTGCGTGCCGGGCCGTCAGGCAGCAGCGACCAGGCCAGCAGCGCCAGCACCGCCAGCAGCAGCTCGGCGAACACCCCACCGGCATCGATCAGCAACCGCGCACGGCGGTCGCTGACGCGCCAGGCATCGCTGACATCGGTGTAGAACATCGGCAACAGCACCATGAACGCCAGGCCCATGCTCTGCACCCGGCACCCGGCGCGCTTGGCCATGAAGGCGTGGCCGAACTCATGGCAGAGCTTGGCGAACCCCAGCGCCGCGCCAAAGGCGAGGATGCCGCCGAGGCTGAACAGGTGCGGGAACGTGGCAATGAAGCGCGACCAGTCGCGGATCACCAGGAACATGCCCAACGCCAGCACCAACGGCAGGGCGTAGCGCAAGATCCAGCCTCCATGGCGTTCGAGCATCGGCCATGCGCGGTTGAGGAAGGCATCCGGGCGCCACAGCGGAATCCTGAAGAACAGGTACTGGTGCAGCACACGGGTCCACAGGCTCTGCCGGGTGGCGGCGGCCTTGGTCGCATAGCTTTCGCGCTGGCGGGCATCTTCGGCGCCGATCAGGTCGTGCTGGCCGAGAAACAGCAACAGTTCTTCCAATGCCTGCTCGTCGACCGCCAGGCCAGGCTCGGCATTGGCGGCAGCCAGCACACGCTGCGGGTCGCCCAGGCGCCAGTGCTGCAACAGCCGCACGGCGCCACCGCCCAGCTTGAAGTAACGCCCACGCAGCGGGTCGGCCAGGGTCCACTGCGGCGCGCCGTCATGCCCGGCCGCCGCCGGCGACAGCTGCAGGTCGGCGCGCAACGCCGGCAGGGTCACAGCCCCAGCCCCTGACGCAACGCAGCCAGCGGGCGGCGCAGCAGATAATAGACCAGCGGGGCGCGCTCGCCGTACACCTTGGCGGTACCACGCAAGCCGATGCGCGGCGGTGCCTCGTCGAAACCGGCGTCCAGCCGGTAGGCCAGTTGCCCGGCTGCGGTGGCCTGGGCCTCGTAGGCCGCGCGCTCCAAGCGGGCGCCATGGCGATGCAGCGGGTCGCTGTCGAGGAATAACGCCACTTCGGCCCCGGGTTGCAAGGCGATGGCATCGCCCACCGGCAGCTCCAGGCGCAGTTCGGCCTGCTGCGGATCGGCCAGTTGCATCAGGCGCTCGCCGGTCTGCACGGGCTTGCCGGTCCAGCGCTCGGCGTCGGCGAACACCGCGATTCCCGCACGCTCGGCGCGAATTTCGCTGCGGCCGAGGAGCTGGCGGGCGTAGTCGAGTTCGGCGCGTTTCTGTTCCACGCGGGCGGCCAGCAGGTCGAGGCGGGCATTGGATTCGGCATCGCTGAAGGCGCGCTGGGTGCTGGCCTTGAGCTCAGCCTCGGCGACCCCGAGGGCGCGCTCGGCGACATCGACCTGAGCCTTGAGAGTAGTGGCATCGAAGCGTACCAGCAGGTCACCGACGGCGACCGTCTGGTTGGGCTTGACCAGGAACTCGGCGATCACCCCGTCCAGCGGCGCGGCAACCACCCGCCCTGCCCGCGGCACGACTTCGGCCGGAGCCAGCACCGATTGGCGCACCGGCACCAGCAGCACCAGCAACGACAACCCCAAGGCCACCAGCAGACGCCGCCGTGGCCAACGCAATCGCCAGGGTTTGGCCGGGCCCAAAGCCAGCCAGGCATGGGCGTAAGTCTCCCCCAACTGATTGAGCAGGGCTTGCTCGGCGGGGGTGAACGCCTGGTCGCGGGCCAGCCACAGCCCGCCGAACGCTTTGCCCTGGCGATCTAACAAGGGCAGCCAGAATGCGTGTGCGGCGGATAACGAGCGCCAGTCTGCCTGGACCTGGGTGTCCAGCAGCGTCGGATCCACGGCCCCGGCCTGGGCCGCGGCGCCGGCGGCCTGGAGCGTGTGAGCCGCGCGTTCGACAAACGCCACGAACGGCGCATGGGCCTCGACCACACTGATGCCGGTCAGGGCCCGAACCTTGCCGGCGATCAGCAGGGCGGCATGGCGAAAGCCGAACAGCACCTGGCCATCGTTGACCATGGCGTAGGCCAGTTGCTCGGGACCAGCCGCCTGGCGGGCCTGACGCTGCAGGCCGAGAAACAGCGCGAAGGCATGCTCAGCCCCCCCCGTGGCGGCGGCCGTCATGGTTGTGCGGCGAAGTGGGCGGTGCCGCTCATGCCGGCCAGCAGCCCCTGGCTGTCACGGGGCAGTTCGCCGATCAGCAGCAACGTCTGGCTGCCCTCGTCGATCCGTGCGCCGACGCGCTTGACCTGTGCCTGCAGCGGCTTGCCGGTTTCATCGGGAACGAACTCGAACGGCTGGCCTTGCTTGAGCTGCCCCAGCCAACGCGAGGGCACCAGCAGGTGGATCTCCAACGAGCGGTTGTCCACCACCTCAAGCAGCGGTGACCCACTGGCGACGCTTTCATGGGGCTGGGCCCGGCGCTGAACCACCCGGCCATCGAACGGCGCGCTGACCACGCAGCGCCGGACCTGCACCTGGTACACCTGGGCCTCGGCCTGGGCCTGGGCCTGCTTGGCCTCGGCCAACGACACCTCGAACTGGCCGACCGACTTCAGCGCGGCCAGTTGGCGGTTGTGGTTGAGTTCCTCGCGGGCAGCGCGCACGGCGGCCTGGGCGGCGTTGAGCTGGGCCTGGTAGGCGCTGCAATCGAAGCGCGCCAGGGTGCTGCCCTGCTTGAAGTCCTGGCCATCGGCATAGGGCATCTCGACGATGCGCCCGGCCAGCTCACTGGACAGCACGGCCTGGTCACGGGCACGCAGCACACCACGGGGATTCTGCCCGGCGCTGGACGCAGCGGGGGTATCGAGCAAGGGGTCGGCGGGTGGGTCGCCGGCCTGCGCCAGCGGCAGGTGCAACAGACCCAGGGTCAAAGCCAGACGGAAACCGCGAAGCATGTTGCGCACTCCCTTGCGAGCTGATGGCCGGAGTGTAAGACAAAAAATGATGGCACGGATATATCACGCCAATGAAGATTCGGGGCTTTGCCAAAACCCGCAAATACTCCGGGAAACGTCATGGCAACGCGTAGGCTCGGGCTTGCCACGTTGCGGGCAAGCCCGGTTTCACCTCAACCCGCAGAGCCTGCTGCTGCGGCGCCCCGCGCATGCCCCCGGGTGGTGATGATGCCGAGGAACGAGATCACGATCGCCAGGCTCAAGGTGGCGGTGACCTCGGCGCGGTGTTCCTCGGTGAACATCATCACGGCCAGTGCGCCGCCGATGAACAGGATCACCGCCCAGGTCAGCCAGGGGAACAGCCACATGCGGAACTTGAGGTTGGCGCTCTCGCGCTCCAGCCGTGCACGCATGCGCAACTGCGAAATGGCGATCACCAGGTACACCAGCAAGGCAATGGCGCCGGAGCTGGCCAGCAGGAACTCGAACACGCCCTTGGGCGCGAAGTAGTTGAGAATGGCGATGGCCGCGCCGATCAGGGTGCTGCCGAACACCGCCGCACGCGGCACGCCAACCCGTGAAGTGTTCTTCAGCAGCGCTGGCGCATCGCCGCGCTTGGCCAGCGAGTACATCATCCGCGAGGCGATGTAGATCGACGAGTTCATGCAACTGGTCACCGCTACCAGCACCACAAAGTCGACCATCAGCGCGGCGTTGGGGATGTTCATGATCTCCAGCGCGCGCTGGTAGGAGCCCACCACAGCCAACTGCGGGTCATTCCAGGGCACCACCGAGATGATCACGAAGATCGACAGGATATAGAACGTACTGATGCGCCAGATCACCGAACGGGTGGCCTTGGCGATGTTGCGCGCCGGATCGCTGGACTCGGAGGCAGCGATGGTCACCGCCTCGGTGCCGATGAAACTGAACATCACGGTGATAAAGGCACCGACCACCGCCGACCAGCCCTTGGGGGCGAAGCCGCCATGCTCGTCGACCAGTGTGCTCAATCCACTGACCTCGCGCTCCGGCAACCAGCCTGCCAGTGCGGCAAAACCCAGGCCGATGAAGCCGAGAATCGCGGTGACCTTGAGAATGGCGAACCAGAATTCGAACTCGCCGTACTTGGCCACGCTGAACAGGTTGGTGCAGGCCAGCAACAGCACCGAGGCCAGGGCGAAGATCCAGCTGTCCACTTGGGGGAACCAGGCGTTGAGCACATGCCCAGCGGCCAGCGCCTCGATGGGGATCACCAGCACCCAGAACCACCAGTACAGCCAGCCGATGGTATAGCCGGCCCAGCGCCCGATGGCCTGGTCGGCATAGGTGGAGAACGAGCCGGTATCAGGATGGGCCACGGCCATTTCACCGAGCATGCGCATGACCAGTACCACCAGGGTGCCGGCGACGAAATAGGAAAGAATGGTGGCGGGCCCGGCTGCCGCGATGGCATGTCCGGAGCCGACGAAAAGTCCCGCGCCGATGATGCCGGCGATGGACAGCATCGTTACGTGACGTGGCTTGAAACCTTGAGCAAGGTTGCCATCAGTTCCCACGGTGTTCATTGGTCTTGTTCTCTTTTTGCTGACACAAGGAAGGGACGGGCAGGCGTAGGCGAAAACGGTCTCCTCGAGGTAGGGCGGAGTACGTTGCGCACGCTCTGTTATCGGCCTTCTCACGCGCCTGGGGCAACGCACCATGGGGATGCGGGCTTCACTTTAAGCCGGGCGCGGCGCAAGCAAAATGCTCGAAAACGTCAGACAACGGTTCGATCACGACACCGCGTGCCCGTGCACGTCAGTCAAGCCCCCGGACATGCCTGTTTGCGTCAGTCGCGGTCACGCAGGTAGTCCCAGTAGAAGTTCACCACCGCGAACACCACGATCACCGTGACGATCATCAGGCCGATCTGCAGATTGCTCATGGCGCTCTCCAATTGGCGATACCAGGGAATGAGGGGGCCGGCCGCGCAACGGGGCGCTCGGTTTGCGCAAGGGGCACCACGGGCCGACGCCCCCTGGCCAGGCGCTTGAGCGCCAGCACCATGAGCACGCCCAGCAGCAGCATCGCCAGCACCAGCACGGCATAGGCCAGCCACCAGGGCACGCCTGCCGTCATCATGCTGAACTCGGACATACCGCCAATGCTGGCGATCAGGTTCAGCGGCAGGAACACAACGTTGATCAGGGTGAGCTTGCGCAGGGTCTCGTTCATCGCGTTGTTGGCAAGGTTGCCGCGAGCGTCCATCAAGCCGGCGAACACCGTCGAGTAGATTTCGGCCTGCTTGTGGCACTGGTTGTTCTCGATGACCAGATCGTCGATCAGGGCCAGCACCTCGGGGTTGAAATGGCGCTTCTCGCCATGGGCGCGCAAGCGCGAGAGCACCGCGCCATTGCTGTGGATGGCGTTGATGTAGTGGATCAGGCTCTCGCTGAGGTTGAACATCTGCATCAGGTGGTGGTTTTCCAGCGACTGCTCGAAGCGCTGCTGCAGTTCGCGGGCGACCATCTTGATCACCTTCAGGTGCCCCAGGTAGTGGTGCAGGTTGTCCAGCAGGATGGCCAGCAGCACATCCATCGGATCGTGCAGCGCATGGCGCTGCCCCAGGCCGTCGAGCAGAGAGGCGTCCGGGGCGATCAGCACCAGGTGACCATCGACCATCAGCATGCCGAACGAGGACACTTGGAAGACGAAGCTGTCGCCCCCGGTGTAGCTCTCCGGGCGTTTCCAGATCAGGAACAGGCCATCGCGGTGAAGTTCGATGCGTGACACCTCGTCCGGGTCGAGTGCCGAAGCCAGGGCATGGGCATCCAGGTGGAACCAAGCCTGCAACAGCTCACGCTCGGCGCTGTCCGGTTCTACGAACAGCAGCACCTCGCAATCGAGTCCTTCGCGCTTGCGCAACTGGCCATGGGCCAGGCTATAGCTTTCGATCATGCCAGCACCTCTTTACCAGGCTTGCCCCCGGCGCTTCTGCTCCAGGCGACGGATGAATTCCTCCAGCACCAGGGTGTAGAGGTCGTCGTGCAGGTAGGCATCCTCGATGCCTGCGTCGAGGTTGGGGTTGTCGTTGACCTCTATTACCACCACCCGCTCGCCGACCTGCTTGAGGTCGACGCCGTACAGGCCATCGCCGATCAGGTTGGCGGCCTTGACCGCCAGCTCCACCACCGCCCGCGGCGCCTCGTGCACGGCCAGGGTGCGGCACTCGCCGTTGACTTCGTCGCGCTGGGCCTGGTGGTTGAAGATCTGCCAGTGGCCCTTGGACATGAAGTACTGGCAGGCAAAAATCGGCTTGCGGTTGAGCACGCCGATACGCCAGTCGTACTCGGTGTAGAGGTATTCCTGGGCGAGAAGCAGTACCGAATGCTCGAACAGTTCGGCGGTGGCGGCCTGGAGTTCGCTGGGGTCCTTGACCTTGATCACGCCCCGGGAGAAACAGCCGTCGGGAATCTTCAGCACCAGCGGAAAGCCCAACCGCTCGCCGATGCCTTCCAGGGCCTGAGGATTGTCGCGGTAGAGGATCTCGCTGGCCGGCATGGCCAGGCGATGGCTGCGCAGCAGGTCGGTCAGGTACACCTTGTTGGTGCAGCGCAGAATCGATGCCGGGTCGTCCATTACCACCAGCCCTTCGCTCTCGGCCTTCTTGGCAAAGCGGTAGGTGTGGTTGTCGACGCTGGTGGTCTCGCGGATCAGCAACGCGTCGTACTCGGCCAGGCGGGCGTAGTCTTTCTTGCCGATCAGCTCGACATCGACCCCCAACTGGCGCCCGGCGCGGATGAAGTGTTCCAGTGCCTTGGGGTTGGAAGGCGGCAGCGCTTCGTCAGGGTCGTGGAGGATCGCCAGGTCGTATCGCGCCACCCGGCGCGAGCGTGGCTGGCGCCAGATCCTGCGACTGAAGCCATCGAGGGCGTTGGCGAACGGGTCCTGCTGGTCTTCACGCAACTTGTGCAGCGCACCGGCCTTGACCCCGGCGATATGCCAGGTGCTGGTCTTGCGGAACTCCACCAGCAGGATCGGGCACGGGAAACTTTCGAACAGCTGGCGGGCGATGTCCTGCAGCGGTTCCAGATCGGTACGGCCGAAATACAGGGTCAGGGTGAACCCTTCGGTTTCTCCATAGGGGTGATTGGCCAAGGCACTCTCGAGGCTGCGCGCCATGTCGTCGAGGGCCAATCCGTATAACGACTTACGGGTCAACTCACTGATACTTCTGACCGAGGGAATGACTTTATGCCCTCGCGCCTCGGCCAACAACGAACAATAATAACCGTGACCTAGATACTTGTAATTACGACATAGGTTTATTACCTGGACACGCTTGCCATTATCGGCTTCGCGTGGCTCCTCCAGGTACTCCTGGGCCGTCACGACGTCCTCGCTGGGCAGGTACGAAGCCCAGTCCTCACGCCGTTCAACGATGATAACCAGCTGACTTGACTTATTATCCAGCGTCAGTGGATAAATAACACCAGCTGTACTTGAGTGTGAACTTTCCCCGGGCCAGCCAGGTAAAGGTTCCTGAAACGAAGACATGATTGAAGCCCTGTGTTGGGTAGACACGGTTTCTATTAAGCATGAAGTTTTTCGAATGTCCCGTTTCATTACGCAACTTTTACGGCGGCCCTATGCACATCGAATTTCGCCTGGCAACTGTTGACGACCTGCCGGCCCTGCTGGCGCTGGAGAACCAGTGCTTCGCCATCGACCGACTGACCCCGCGCAGCTTTCGCTGGATGCTGTCCCACGCCAACGCCAGCCTGCTGGTGGCGCAACGCGACGGACAACTGATGGGTTATGCACTGTTACTCTTCCACCGTGGCACCTCGCTGGCCCGGCTGTATTCCATCGCCATTGCCGAACAGGCGCGTGGCCATGGCCTTGGCGCCCGCTTGCTGGAACAGGCCGAACACTGCGCTCTGGAGCACGAACGCGCCTACCTGCGTCTTGAGGTACGCACCGACAATCCCAAGGCCATTGCCCTGTACGAACGCCATGGCTACCGCCGCTTCGCCCAGGTCGACGACTACTACGAGGACCACACCAGCGCCCTGCGCTACGAAAAGCGCATCCTCCAGCACCCGGCGAGCGAGACGCGACCGGTTCCCTACTACGCCCAGACCACCGATTTCACCTGCGGCCCGGCCTGCCTGCTGATGGCGATGGCCGCGCTGCGATCGCAGCGCCCGCCAAGCCGCCGCGAGGAACTGCGCCTGTGGCGCGAGGCAACCACTGTGTTCATGACCTCAGGCCACGGCGGCTGCAGCCCCCACGGGCTGGCACTGGCCGCATGGCGTCGGGGCTTTCGCGTGCGCCTGCTGCTCAATACCGAAGGGCCGCTGTTTCTCGACGGCGTGCGCCAGCCCGGCAAGAAGGAGGTCATGCGCCTGGTTCATGAGGACTTCTGCGCCGAACTGCTGGACAGCGACGTGGAGGTGGCCCGGCAGGCCCCCGACCTGCCCCGGGTATTGGCCGAAGGCGGCCTGGCGCTGGTGCTGATCAGCAACTATCGGCTGACCGGTAGCAAGGCGCCGCACTGGGTGCTGGTCACCGCCTGCGACGACGACTTCGTCTACCTGCACGACCCCGACACCGACCACGCTCGCCACCGGCAGGCCCTGGACTGCCAGCACCTGCCGGTCAGCCACCAGGAGTTCCAGCGCATGAGCCTGTTCGGTGGGCGCAAGTTGCGGGCGGCGGTGGTGGTGTTCGAGCGCGAATGCGCCTTGGGCCAGAGATGATGCACGCCGGGGTGACTTGCCATGCGCACCCGATGGACCTGACATTTTTGCCAGTTACCCGGGCATCGTCCTGGTGCTAGCTTGATTTCACGCGGCGGTAAAAATAGTGGGAAGGTGCCTGGCTCGATGGATCAACTTCCTGAACCTATGTTGGCAATTGGACAAGAGGTCACCATGACGACCACAAAGATGCTCGCGTCCGACTGGATGCAGACGCCACAAGTTGCGCAAAGCGGAGCGCTGCGCTTGCCTTGCAGCCATGCACCTTACGGTCACCGCAGCGCACCGACTGGCGCTCCGGATACAGGACTCACCGGACAACGGCGCGAGAACGGACTGGGCTGGTACCTGCTAGGCAACGGCCACAGGTGCTATAGCCCCGTGCTGATGCGCTTCCACTCTTCTGATTTGACCAACAGTCCTTGGAGCGGAGGGGGCGTCAACAGTTATGCCTACTGCCAGGGGGATCCCGTAAATTCTCATGATAGAAGCGGGAGAATCAAGAATATGACCACCTCCTTCGTCAACTCGCCAGCCTACCAATGGGGTAGCACATTACTTAACGATATTGTAGGTGCCATGCCCATGGTCACCGGCCCTCTAGTAGCTGTTGCAGCCAAACTCTACACACAGGGCCTATCCAAGACGGACATCATTTCCTTTAGTGGTACCGCTGCAGGAGCGGTTATCTATGCTGCCGGGAGAGTGGCACAAGCCTCTGGAGAAGAACATATCGGTGCATTAGTTAAAGACACAGGTGTTGCACTCATGGGAGGTTTCACTGCATATGGCACTATTGAAACAATTAAAAGCCTGCGAAGGGATCACTACCTGGAAGCAGGAAAGGACGTCGTAGACGCAGCATCGTCATCCTTGCTGTCGACACCGAACGCCTCAAACAATTCAACATTCCATGGCAGCTCGAATCCCAGCACCCCCGCAAGCCAGCAAGTCAAATTTTTCGGGGGCAGACCTATTAAGATAGATAGCCAACCATCAGCTCCAGGCTTGCGAGGGAAAAATTCATCAACGGCCTTTATATTCCCTACCCCAGCAAGTTCTGCGCGAGACATCCTTCGGTTGGATGACGTGAGCTGACCAAATAACTGCATCCTCACACCGAACTTCGACTAGGGTCCACGAAGCAACAACAGTACGACTCCATTTCACTCGCCGCAAACGTATATATTTACTCGCCCAATACCGCCTTAAAACACATAGAGTGTTAAAAATTGATTAAGCTCCCGGCTGACAGAACTAGCTCTGGACTCTTAGCCATCGATCAGGCGGGCTCTGTGCTGGGAGTGTCTTCGACAGTTGTCATTTACAGCTGCTTCGGCTATTCGTTCACAGGGCGGGGTCAAACCACTCTACTCGCCTTCAGCAAACAACCGCGCGAGCCGATTACCGATTGTTACCTACTTGGTAACGGCAGACGTGCCTATAA
This sequence comes from Pseudomonas sp. WC1, assembly GCF_050586565.1. Classification (NCBI taxonomy): domain Bacteria; kingdom Pseudomonadati; phylum Pseudomonadota; class Gammaproteobacteria; order Pseudomonadales; family Pseudomonadaceae; genus Pseudomonas; species Pseudomonas sp. WC1. Next base: position 115,451 of record NZ_JBOBDQ010000006.1, on the reverse strand, counting down.
TCCAGTGCTAATGCGTTTTCATAGCGCCGATACACTTAGTCCATTCGGGGAAGGCGGCTTGAACGCATATGCCTATTGTGAAAATGATCCTGTGAACTGGCAGGATGGGTCAGGGCAAATACGCCAGTTGGTTAGTCAACTGATAACGGCCACCTCCAAATACCTATCGACTTCCCATTCAAACCCACAGAAGGCCAAAAAAACACCACGATCAATTCTAAAACCAGCAACAAACCAAGAGAACAGCTTGCAACAAGAGAGACACGTCACGTTCAACAACACAATACAGTTTGGAACAGAACAAAGCCCTCAACTCTCCGAAATTCGCGACAAAATAAAAAAACACACACTGACCCTTGGAAAGGCTATGGACAATTATGAAAGCAAAAAAACCGAAGATAACGTGTTAGAAATTGGCCGCAACCAAATTCAGCTAAAACGTCTACGCGAAGACGAGCAAAAGGCCGTAGCCAAGGCACCAATCGTAGTCACATTTAAAATCCAAAACCCCGACCAAGAAACATAAAAATTAAATCATATAAACACTCCAAACCCAGGCCAATCAAAGGAAGATAATATTTACTATCACAACCCCTTAGCCTGTAAAATACAACATCTACCCTGCCCAACACTTTAGATCTCCCCCACACAAAAATAATGAACATATGGATACAGCCTTCAACGCCCCTGGCCTCGAACGGGCCGAACACTACCACGACGACCCACACCTGCGCGCCGAACTCAACGCCCTCACCCGCCAGACCTATGGCTTCGACTTCGAAGCCTGGTACCAGGCCGGTTTCTGGCAAGCCGACAACCAGCCGTGCTCACTGGTTCGCGACGGAAAGATGCTGGCCAACGCCTCGGCCAACCTGCTCGACTTCACCCTCGGTGGCCAACATATGCGCTGCGTTCAGATCGGCACGGTGATGACTGCGCCCGAAGCACGAGGCCGTGGCTACAGCCGTTATCTGATGGAAGTGCTGGTCGAGCGCTGGGCAGGCCACTGCAACCTGCTGTACCTGTTCGCCAACAGCACCGTACTCGATCTCTATCCCAAGTTTGGTTTTCGCCGAGTGGTCGAACACGAGTACTACCAACCCTGGTCGGCGCAGCCACGAACCACGACCTTCCACCCGGTGAATCTGGATGATGGCGAACAACGTCAACGCTTCATCGATGCGCTGGAAAAGAGTTGTTCACAGGCACGACTGAGCCTGGTGCCGAATGTGTCGCTGACGATGTTCTATTGCGATGGGCCATACCGGGAGGCGGTGTTCCATTCCGCAGAGCACGAGGCCTATGTGGTGACCGAACATGATGGCGAGCGGATGGTGCTGGTGGACGTGTTCTGCGAACGCGAACTGGTGCTCGCCTATGTGGTGGCTGAACTGGTCACGGCTACGACCCGGGAGGTGGTGCTGGGGTTTGCGCCGCTACATAGCGATGGCTTCGCGACGCGAGTTGTGGATAGCGATGATGCGCTGTTCGTCTGGGGCGCGGCCCCCACCAGTGTCGATGGACAGGCGCTGATGTTTCCATTGCTGTCCCATACCTGAACTGGGTCCCACGCCAAACAGCGCACCGTCTCTTCACAGGGGCCTCAGACCTTCACCAGGTCAGGCAGATCTTGCCGAAATGCCGGTTGCTCTCCTGATACCTGAACGCCTCGACCATCTGCTCCAGTTCGAAATGCTTGTCCACCACCGGCCGCAGGCCATTGGCGTCGATGGCGCGGACCATCGCCTGCTGCTGGGCGCGGCTGCCCACCAGCACGCCCTGCAGGCGGATCTGCCGTACCAGCGCCTGCACCAACGGCAACTGCCCGGCCACGCCGGTGAGAATGCCGATCAACGACACGTGGCCACCGATGCGCGCCGCGATCATCGACTGCTCCAGGGTGGCCGGGCCGCCGACTTCGATCACATGGTCCACGCCACGGCCGCCGGTGAGTTCACGGACCTTTTCGCCCCAGGCAGGCGTGGCCTTGTAGTTGATCAGGTGATCCGCGCCCAGTGCCTTGAGGCGCTCGAGCTTGGCATCGCTGGACGAGGTGGCAATCACCGTGGCGCCGGCCAGCTTGGCGAACTGCAGGGCAAAGATCGACACGCCACCGGTGCCCTGCACCAGCACGCTGTCACCGGGCTTGAGGTGATCGTCGCTCATCAAGGCGCGCCAGGCGGTGAGGCCGGCGGTGGTCAGCGTCGCCGACTCGGCATGGCTGTAACCTCTGGGGGCGAGGGTGAAGGCGGTGGCCCGGGCGGTTACCTGTTCACGGGCATAGCCGTCGATGCCGTCACCGGGCACGCTGGCGAAACCCTCGACCTGGGGCTGACCATCGAGCCAGTCAGGGAAGAAGGTGCTGACTACCGCATCGCCGACCTGGAACTCACTGACCCCTGCCCCTACCGCGACCACGTCACCGGCGCCGTCGGCCATCGGGATGCGCCGCTCGCTCGGCCCCCACATGCCACTGACCACGGCGAAGTCGTGGTAGTTGAGGGAGCTGGCGTGCAGGCGCACGGTGATCTCACCGGCCTTGGGCGCGGCGGTTTCGCAGGTGCCGACCTGGACCTTGTCGTAGCCGCCGCCGGGCAGGACGTAGAGGGCCTTGGTGCTCATGGGATGGGTCTCCATCGTGGGAAAAGGTGCAGTGCAGCTTAGACAGGTCTGGATGATCGCGGGGCAAGCCCGCTCCCACGATGTTAGGCACGTGGGAACGGGCTTGCCCCGCGACAGGGCCGTCAGCCGAGCAACGCCCTCAACGCCCGGCAATCGGCCGCGTGCCAGTCAGCCAGCTGCGGCCAGGGATTGTCCGGCAAGTTGACCAGCACGGTGCGGGTGCCCGCGGCCCGCCCGCAGTCGAGGTCGAAGCGGTAGTCACCGACCATCACCATTTCACCGGGGCTCACACCCCAAGCCTGGGCGATCTGCAACAACCCGTCCGGGCTGGGCTTGGGGGCCGCTTCGTCGCGACCGAGGATATGTGCAACCGGGAAGCAGTCAGCCAGGCCGATGGCCTCGAGGGTCACGTGGGCAAGCTCGCGGGCATTGCGCGTGAGAATGGCCAGCCGGCAGTCGCGTCGGGCCAGTTCGCGCACCAGCTCCACGGCGCCGTCGGCGGCCTGGGAGGCGATCGCCAGGTCGCGCTCATGCTCCAGCAGCCAGGCATGCTTGGCTGCCGCCTCCGCTGCCGGCAAGGCTGCCAGGTGGGTGAGTATGTCGTGCTCGGACGGGATATCGAGCGCTTCGCGGATGGCCGCGAAGTCATGCACGGCAACCGTCAGGGTGCCGTCCATGTCGAACACCCAGTGGCGAATGTCGCCCAGGCTCATGCCCAGTCCTTGCGATGGCGGATCAGGCCTTCCTGGGTCGAAGAGGCCACCAGTTGCCCGGCGCGGTTGAAGATGCTGCCCCGGCAGAAGCCACGGGCATTGCCGGCCCAGGGGCTGTCGGTGGCGTACAGCAGCCAGTCATCGGCACGCAGGTCACGGTGGAACCACAGCGAATGGTCGAGGCTGGCGATCTGCATGTCCTTCTGCCACACCGACTTGCCATGGGGCAGCAAGGATGTGGTGAGCAGGCCGAAGTCCGAGGCGTACGCCAGCAGGTACTTGTGCAGCGCCGGAATATCCGGGAGGTTGCCATCGGCACGGAACCAGGCGTACTTGACCGGGTCGCCGGGCTTGGGATTGAACGGGTCGCGCTCGGTGACCGGACGGATCTCGATGGGCTTGGCGCACAGCACCTTCTCGCGGATGCGCTCGGGCAGCTTGTCAGCCATGGCGCTGGCCAGCTCGACCTCGCTAGGCAGGTTCTCCGGGCCGACCACGTCGGGCATCGACGCCTGGTGCTCGAAGCCTTCTTCGTCGTACTGGAACGAGGCGCTGCAGGTGAAGATCGGCTGGCCCTTCTGGATCGCCGTGACCCGCCGGGTGCTGAAACTGCCGCCGTCACGCACGCGGTCCACCGAGTACACCACCGGCATGCTGGCATCACCCGGGCGCAGGAAGTAGCCATGCAGCGAATGCACATGGCGGGCGTCCTCGACCGTCTGGCTGGCCGCCGACAACGACTGGCCAAGCACCTGGCCACCGTACAGCTGGCGGAAGCCCAGGTCCTGGCTGCGTCCGCGGAACAGGTTCTCCTCGATGGACTCGAGGCTCAGCAAGTCGACCAGATCGTCGAGTACGTGGCTCATGGGGTTCTCCTGGCAAGGCAATACGGCGCGTTTATGCCGGCGAATGATACAGGGTTTTGCCGTTCGTCCCGTCGTACGAATGGCGAGCTATTCAGCCGCGCAGATTCTGTTGCCAGCGGGCGCGGTCGATGCGGTACAGCACATGAGGGCGCAGCGGATCGTTCGGCGGCAGGCGCGGGTGCTCGAAGCTGCCCTCGAGGTCCTGAACCATGCCGATGGCCTGCATCACCTTCTGCGACGGCAAATTGCCTTCGGTGGTGAACGACACCACCTCGTCCAGATGCAACTGGGCGAAGGCACAGCGCAGGCAAGCCCAGGCCGCCTCGCTGGCGAAACCCAGCCCCCAGTGCCGGCGGGCCAGGCGCCAGCCGATCTCTACCGCCGGGGCGAAGGGCGCGTCGAAGTTGACGTTGAGCAGCCCGGTCATGCCGATGAAGGCACCGCTGTCCTTGCGCTCCAATGCCCACAGGCCGAAGCCGTACTCGTTGAAATGACCGCGCACCCGGCCGATCAGCGCGGCCGCCTCGACCCGGGTCATCGGTGCGGGGAAGTAACGCATCACCTGTGGGTCGGCGCACAAGGCGGCGAACTCGCGCAGGTCGTCGTCCTGCCATTGGCGCAGCACCAGGCGCGGGCTTTCCAGTTCGAGGATGGGGGTCATCGGCGCGGCTCCAGAATCTTGGTCTGGCAGTTTACAGCGTAGGCCGCGTCCATCGTCCAGCCGATGCATTTTTCACATCGGCTTCACCGCTCCCCGACAGGCGCCTTCGCACAATGCCGGCACCCACCGCGGCCTTGGTCGACGCCGCACTGCCATCGGAGTGACGCATGCCCCCCAGCAACACCCTGCACAACCCGGCCATGCTGGCCCGCCCCGAACGCCGCCGCTCACGTACCGCGCTCGGCGCCGCCATCGGCCTGCTCCTGGTACTGGCTGGGACCAGCACCTGGCTAGCGACGAGGACGCACATCGTGAACCTTGGCAACGAGCAACAACTGAGTGACAGCGGCCTGCTGCAGGACTGGAAGGAAGGCGCGGTGATCGTGATGATCCGCCATGCCGAGCGCTGTGACAGCGCCCCAGGCCCCTGCCTGGACGATGCGACCGGCATAACCGTGGCCGGCAGCCAGGCGGCGCAGCGGGTCGGCCACGGCTTGCGGCAGCTGGGGCTGACCGGAGCCGATGTGCTCAGCAGCCCGAAGCTGCGTACCCGCCAGACCGCGCATTTCATCCTTGGCCAGGCCGTATCCAGCGAAGACTGGGTGGAGCGCTGCGACCGTCCGTTCCCCGCCGAGGCCATGGCCCACAAGCGGCCCGGGCACAACCTGGTACTGGTGACCCACAATGGCTGCATCGATCACTTCGCCCGCCAGCAGCATGTGCCGGGCGGCGAGCGTGAGAGCGGCTACGCCAGTGCGCTGTTCGTGTCGGTGGATGGCAATGGCAAGGCGCGGATTCTGGGGCGGATGAACGAGCCAGACTGGCAAAGGGTGCTGGCATCGGCAGGCCAATGAGCGCCACAAGATCACCGCAGCTCCGTGGGCTTGCCCCGCGATTGCGTTGGCGCCAGCGCCACCAATACTGGCAAGATCGGTGTTCGCCCCCAACGCGCCGACACCATGCCCCTGCCGCTGATCTACCACGACGACTACAGCCCCGAATTCCCGCCGGACCATCGCTTCCCGATGGACAAGTTCCGCCTGCTGCGCGATCACTTGGTAGACAGCGGCCTGACCACCGACGCCGCCCTGCTGCGCCCTGAAATCTGCCCCAACGACATCCTCGCCCTGGCCCATGACCGTGCCTATATCGAGCGCTACATGAACGGCGAACTGTCCCGCGAGGACCAGCGCCGCCTGGGCCTGCCCTGGAGCGAAGCCTTGGCCAGGCGCACCGTGCGCGCCGTGGGCGGTTCGCTGTTGGCCGCCGAGCAAGCGCTGCAACATGGCATCGCCTGCCACTTGGCCGGCGGCACCCATCACGCCCACTACGACCACCCGGCCGGCTTCTGCATCTTCAACGACCTGGCGGTGATCAGCCGCTACCTGCTGGAGGCCGGACGCGTACACCGGGTGCTGATATTCGACTGCGATGTGCACCAGGGCGACGGCACCGCGCGCATTCTCCACGACACGCCTGAGGCGATCACCGTGTCGCTGCACTGCGAGCAGAACTTCCCGGCGCGCAAGGCCCAGAGCGACTGGGACATCCCCCTGCCCCGCGGCATGCATGACAGCGCCTACCTCAAGGTGGTCGAGGATGCGCTGAACTACCTGCTGCCGTTGTACCAGCCAGACCTTGTGCTGTACGACGCTGGCGTCGATGTGCACAAGGACGACGCCCTGGGCTACCTGCAACTGACCGACGCAGGCCTCGCTGCCCGCGACGAGCATGTGCTGCGCCAGTGCCTGGGCCGCGACATCCCGGTGGTAGGGGTGATCGGTGGCGGCTACAGCAAGGACCGCCAAGCCCTGGCACGGCGCCATGGCATCCTCCACCACAGCGCGGCGCGGGTGCTCGGTTGTTCACAATGACTGTGGAACCGCCTGTGGATAACCTGCGAGAAAGGTGCTCCAGCCCTTTAACCGCCTGAGCTGCAAAGAGCTGATCATTTTTTGAGCAGTGTCGTGACAAGTCCGCTGAGGTAGAATATGCGGCCTTTTCCACAGCCCGTCGCCCGCCATGAACGATCCTCGCCCTGCCTCTCGCCCCCTTGTCGCCGTGATCGGTGGCGGCCCCGCCGGCCTGATGGCCGCCGAGACCCTGGCACGACGCGGGATGGCGGTGGAAGTCTTCGACGCGATGCCTTCGGTGGGGCGCAAGTTCCTGTTGGCCGGTGTCGGCGGCATGAACATCACCCATTCCGAGCCCTACCCGGCCTTCGTCGGCCGCTACGGTGAACGCCACGGCGAGATCGACACGCTACTGCGCGACTTCGACGCCGATGCCCTGCGTCAGTGGATTCACGGCCTGGGCATCGAAACCTTCGTCGGCACCTCGGGCCGCGTATTTCCCCGCGACATGAAGGCCGCGCCGCTGCTGCGGGCCTGGCTCAAGCGCCTGCGCGAGGCCGGGGTGGTTATCCACACCCGCCACCGTTGGCTGGGCTGGACCGACGCTGGTGCCTTGCGGATCAGTTATTCACAGGGCGAACGACAAGTGCAGGCAGACGCCGTGGTACTGGCGCTGGGTGGCGGTAGTTGGGCGCGCCTGGGTTCGGACGGCGCCTGGATGTCGCTGCTGGCTGAACGGGGTGTGGATATCTCAGCGCTGCAACCGAGCAACTGCGGCTTCGAAGTCGAAGGCTGGAGCACGCTGCTCAAGGACAAGTTCGCCGGTGCCCCGCTGAAGAACATTGCCTTGAGCGTCCCCGGCGCCGCGCCGCGCAAGGGCGAGTTCATCCTCACCGCTCAGGGAGTGGAAGGCAGCCTGGTGTATGCCTGGTCGGCGGCGCTGCGCGAGGCGATCAACCGCGACGGTCGGGCGACCCTGCTGCTGGACCTGCTGCCGGACCGGCCTGTGGACAAGATTGCCCAGGCCCTGGCCAGGCCGCGTGGATCGCGCTCGATGGCCAAGCATCTGCACGGTCAGCTGGGCATCGACGGGGTGAAAGCGGCGTTGCTGCGCGAACTGACCGACCAGGCGACCTTTGCCGACCCTGCGTGCCTGGCAGCGGCGATCAAGGCGCTGCCGATCGTGCTGGTGCGGACCCGGCCGCTGGACGAGGCGATCAGCAGTGCCGGCGGGGTGCAGTTCGAAGGGTTGGACGACGGACTGATGGTGCGCAACCTGCCCGGGGTGTTCTGCGCGGGGGAGATGCTGGATTGGGAAGCGCCGACGGGTGGGTACCTGCTAACGGCGTGCTTCGCTAGTGGGTTGCGGGCGGGAAATGCGGCAGCTGATTGGCTGACGCGCCTGACCTGAGGAATGCCGGGGCTGCTAGGCAGCCCCGAGGATCTCAAGGCTTGGGCTTGCGCGGCTTGCCACCGAACGCCGGTACCTTGCGCACCGCCTTGACCGCCGGCGCAGCAGCCCCCGCTCCCTCGCTGTCCATCCAGCGCCCCAGGCCTCGCTTGGCGCTGTTCTCCTTCGGCTTCTTGGGCTTCTTCGGTTTCTTCAGCACCTGGCCACTGGCATCGGTCACCGGCACCCGGTGATCGGGGATGAAATCCGGCTCCTCGTGCCGTGGCAACACCTGGCGGATCAGGGTCTCGATCGCGGCCAGCAATTGCACCTCGTCGGCACACACCAGCGAAATCGCCTCGCCCTTGTTCCCTGCGCGGCCGGTACGGCCGATGCGGTGCACGTAGTCTTCGGCGACGATTGGCAGGTCGAGGTTGACCACCAGCGGCAAGTCGTCGATGTCCAGGCCGCGAGCGGCCACATCGGTGGCCACCAATACCTGGATCTCACGGGCCTTGAAGCTGTCCAGGGCGCGCTGGCGAGTGGCCTGCGGACGGTCGCCGTGGATGCCGTCGGCATTCACCCCCTCGGCCAACAGGCGCTCGACCAGTTGATCGACACCGTTGCGAGTCTTGGCGAATACCAGCACCTGCTTCCAGCGCTGCTTGCGCATCAGGTGGATGAACAGGTCGGCCTTGCGCTTTTTATCCACAGGCACCAGCCACTGCTTGACCGTGCTCGCGGCGGCGTTGCGCGGGCTCACTTCGATGCTCAGCGGATCGTTCAGCGCCAGGCCCGCGAGCAGACGGATCTGCTCGGAGAAGGTGGCGGAGAACAGCAGCGTCTGGCGCTTGCGCGGCAACGCCGCGTACACCGACTGCAGTTCTTCGGCAAAACCCAGGTCGAGCATGCGGTCGGCTTCGTCGAGCACCAGGGTCTGCACCTGGTTGAACTTCACCGCGTTTTGGCGAAAGAGGTCGAGCAAGCGGCCTGGGGTCGCCACCAACAGGTCGACACCACGACGCAGGCGCATCATCTGCGGGTTGATGCTGACCCCGCCATACACCGCGTAGGTGCTCAGCGGCAGATTCTCGGCGTACTCGCGCACGTTGTTGTGCACCTGCTCGGCCAGCTCGCGGGTCGGCACCAGCACCAGCGCACGGATCGAGTTGCTGGCGACCTTCTCCCCTTCCAGGGCCAGGCGCTGCAGCACCGGCAGGGCGAAGCCGGCGGTCTTGCCGGTGCCGGTCTGGGCGGCGGCCATCAGGTCGCGACCGGCGAGCACGGCGGGGATGGCCTTGGCCTGGACCGGGGTGGGCGTGGTGTAGTCCAGCGTCTGCAAGGTGCGCAGCAGCGGTTCGATCAGGCCGAGTTGGGCGAAATTCATGGCAATACCGTCAGGGGGTTCAGCGAAGGCGGCAAGTTTACCGCAACGCCCTGCCCTACTTGCACATTTCGCCTTTCAGCGGCACCGGCTGCTGCGGCGCCTTGCGCCATTGCGGCAGGCCGATCAGCACCACCGCGCCAATGATCACCGCCATGGCCACGCACTCCTCGGCGCCGATCTGCTCGCCGGCGAAAACGATACCCAACAGCACCGCCACCGCCGGGTTGACGTAGGCGTAGCTGGTGGCCGCTGCCGGGCGCACGTGCTTGAGCAGGTACATGTAGGAACTGAACGCTAGGATCGAGCCGAAGAACACCAGATAGGCCAGCGCCCCCCAACCGGCGGCCGTGGGCATCTGGGTCAGCCGCTCGCCGCTCACGGCGCTGCCGATCAGCAAGGCGGCGCCGCCCACGAGCATTTCCGCGGCGCTGGCCATGGCGCCCTGGGGCAGCGGCAGGCTCTTGCTCCACACCGAACCGAAGGCCCAGGCCGCTGCGGCGAAAAGGATCAGCGCCGCGCCCATGGGGCTGGCCTGCAGGTTCGAGCCCAGGTTGAGCATGCCGATGCCGACGAGTCCAAGGGCGATCCCCGCCCATTCCAGGCGCGAGTTGCGATGGCCGAAGAACAGCCCGAACACCAGGGTGAACAGCGGCACCGTGGCTACCGCCAGCGCCGCCACGCCCGAGGCGACCCCGGCATGCTCGGCCAGGGTCACACCACCGTTGCCGCAACTGAGCAGGAGAAAGCCGATGGCGCCGGCCGCGCGCCACTGCGGCCAGGTCGGCGCTGGCGCGCCGCGCCAGCGCAGGAAGCCATACAGCAGGCTGCCGGCAATCACGAAACGCACGCCGGCCATCAGCATCGGCGGCCAGGACTCCACGCCGATTCGAATGAACAGGTAGGTCGAGCCCCACACCAGGTACAAGGCAAGGAAGGCTCCGATGAGCAACAGCGGGAAGCGGCGGGCGGTGGACATGGCAGGGCTCGAAATCCGTTTACGGGTGGATTAGTTTAGAAAGGCCCTCGCGCAAACTTAAGTTACAAAACACGTTTAAAATACCGAAACACTTTGCAATGCACGGTTATGCAGACGCTTCACCGTCGATTGCAAGGTCACCTGGAATCGCCATGGACAAGTACGATCGCATGCTTCTCGCCGCGCTGCTGGAAAACGGCCGGGCCACCTACGCGCAGCTGGCGCGCCAGGTCAATCTCTCCGCCCCGGCGGTGGCCGAGCGGGTGGCCAAGCTGGAGGCCAGCGGTGTTATCAGCGGCTACACGGCCAAGGTCGACCTGGAAAAGATCGGCCTGCCGATCCAGTGCGTGATGGAACTGCGCCTGGCCAGCCATGGCAACCAGCAGGCCTACGAGGCCTTGGAGAAGATCCCTGAGCTTACCGAGTGCCACCGGGTGACCGGTGACCCGTGCGTGATCATGCAAGCGGCCGTCACGTCCATGGGCGAGTTGGAGGCGCTGATCAACCGCGTGTCGCAGCTAGGCTTCACCAAGACCTCGATCATCCTGTCCAGCGCGGTGGCGCGAAGGGTGCCGCTGGGGCATCTGGGGGGCAATGGCAAAAAAACCTGAGCGCGGGTTCAGTGACGCAGCAACAGCCTGCCCTCGATCGGCACGTAGCGGCTTGCGGCGCGGATTACCGACAACGCCGTCAACCCCGGCACGCCGTACACGACGGTTTCCACGCCATGGCGTTGCATCGCCCGCTCCAGCAGCAGGTCGAAATCACCGTCGCCGGAGGCCAGCACTACCTGGTCAACTCGTGCCGCCGCCTCGATCACATCGAGGGTGATGCCCACGTCCCAGTCACCCTTGGCCGAACCGTCGGCACGTTGGATGAACGGCTTTAGGCGCACCTCGAAACCGAGGTTGCGCAGGATCTGCTGGAACTGTTGCTGCTTGCTGTCACCGCGGTCGATGGCATAGGCCACCGCCTCGACGATCTGCCCCTCGCGGCTGACCTCGGCCCACAGCGCGGCGTAGTTGAAATGGCAGCCATGGCCTTGGCGAACCGTGTAGTAGAGGTTCTGTACATCGGCGAACAGCGCGATTTTCTTCACCGGGAGCCTCTCTCTGGCAGTGGCAGGCAATCGCGGGGCATTCCCGCTCCCACGCTTCGACAGGAGCGGGATTGCCCCGCGATCAGACGCTGCAGTATGCCAGAGCCCTCAGACGTAGTCGTCGTCCGAGAAGAAGCCGCCATCATCGCCGCCGCTGTAGTCGGTATCGGCGAACCCGCCCTGGTCATTGCCCCAGCCACCGTTGTCGGCCACCTGGCGCTGACTGTCCTGATCGTTCCAGCCGCCAGCGTCGCTGGCCGGCGCCGGCTCTTCCTTGATCACCTCGACGATTTCTTCAGGCTGCGAGTTGTGGTTGAACAGGCTGCTGATACCTTGAGCCAGCAGCACACCACCAGCCACCCCCGCAGCAGTCTGCATTGCCCCGCCGAGGAAGCTGCTGGCACCGCTGCGCGCCGGAGTAGGCGCCGCACCGAAACCCTGTTGTGGTGGTGGCGGGGTATAAGCCTGCGGCGCCGGCTCACGCCAGCCCCCTGTGGAAGTCGAAGCCGGAGCAACCGGCCGCTGCGGCTCCGGGTTGCGCGCTCCCGCACCGAAGATGCTGGAAAGAAAACCGCCGCCGCTGCCACTGGGGCGGCTTGCCTCCAGTTGCGCCCGCGCTTGCTTGAGCTCGGCCTCGAGCTGCTTGTTCTGCTCGTCCAGGCGCTTGATCGCCGCTTCCTGCACCAGGATCGCCTGGGCCATGTAGTAAGGCGCCGCCGGCTGCTGGCGCAGGTGCTCCTCGATGCGCGCCTGGGCCTGGGCATCGCGCGGCTGGGCCGGGTCTTCGGCTTGCTTGAGACGGCCGAACAGGCCATCGATCAGGGTTTGTTCTTCAGTGTTCATCGGGGCAACCTCGTGCGCTGAACAGGGCATCGGACAGCGTCAAAGATGGGGGGCCGGGCGCGGCGATTCAATTGCGCTGGCCATGAAACTTTTTTCAGCAAGCGGGCGGTCTGGGCTAAAGTTACGCCCTGCTTTTTCCGCCATGCGATGTTGACCGATGAATCCGTTGAGCGTTCTGCGCGACTCCCTGTACTTCTTCCGCCGTCACCTGACGGGCATCCTCCAGCTGTGCCTGCCGTTGGTGGTACTCGAGGCCCTCGGCACCCAGCTGCTCTACAACCAGCTGGGCGAACAGGCCTCGCCGGCCTACGGCATGCTGGTCAGCCTGCTGTTCTATCCGCTGTACAGCGCCGCGCTGATCCTCTACCTCGACACCCGCAGCAATGGCCAGGCCATCGCCAAGCGCGACCTGTTCGCCCGCGCCCTGCAGCTGTGGCCGATGTTGGCCCTGCTGATCGTGATCAGCTCGCTGCTGATCATGGCGGGCCTGGCGCTGTTCATCTTCCCCGGCGTGTGGATCATGGTGAACCTGGTGTTCGCCGAGTACCTGCTGGTGCTGCGCGGCCTGCCGGTGATCGAGGCGATGCGCACCAGCGCGCGCATGACCACCGGGCACTTCCTGCGCATCATGGTGTGCATGCTCTCGGTACTGGCGCCGCTGTGGCTGATCGACGGCCTGCTGCTGCAGCTGTTCCCCGAGCCACAGGCCGGCGTGCAACTGGCATTGGACAGCCTCAGCGGCTTCCTGCAGCTGTTCAGCACCGTGGTGCTGTACAGGTTGTTCATGCTACTGGAGAGTGAGGCGGGCGCAGCCACCTGATCGCGCGCGCTCAGGCTTTCCTCGGCTTGGCCCGCGCCGTAGCCTCGGCCACCAGCGGGTCTTCCGGCCAGTAGTGCTTGGGATAGCGCCCTTTCAGGTCCTTCTTCACCTCGGCATAGGTGGTGCGCCAGAAGTTGGCCAGGTCCTGGGTCACTTGCACAGGCCGACGTGCTGGCGACAACAGGTGCAGCTTGACCTGCTGCCGCCCATTGGCGATGCGTGGAGTGTCGGCCAGGCCAAACAGCTCCTGCAGGCGCACGGCCAGGATCGGTGGTTGCTCGCTGTAGTCCAGGCGGATGCTTGAGCCCGAAGGCACGGCCAGGTGCGACGGTGCGAGCTCGTCCAGGCGCTGGGGCAGCGGCCAGGGCAGCAGGTTGCGCAGGATCGAGGCCAGATCCAGGTTGGAAAAATGGCTCAGCCGCGACACCTTGCCGAGGTAGGGTTGCAACCAGTCTTCCAGGCTGGCCAGCAAGGCATCGTCACCCAGGTCTGGCCATTCGCTCTGGTTGTCCTTTTCCAGGTCGAGCTGGCGCAGCAGCGCGACACGGGCCTGCCACTGGCGCAGTTCCGGGGTCCAGGTCAGCAGGTTCAAGCCTTTGCGCCGTACCAGGCCGAGCAACGCCTTGGCCCGCGCCTCGTCGTCCAGCCCAGGCAACGGTTCACGGCTGAGCACCAGCTCGCCGACCTTGCGCTGGCGCTCGGCGCGCAACACCTGCTCGCGTTCGTCCCAGTCGAGCAGGTCGAGCTGCTCCACCTGCTCGGCCAACACTCCGTCGAACAGCGACGGGTCGAACTCGGCAGCCAGGTAGATGCGCTCCTCGCGTTGCCCCTGACGGCTGCCCAGGTCGGCGATCACCAGCCACGGGCTTTTCATCAGCACATCGGCTTCGGCGAACAATGCCGCGCGGCCATTGGCCAGGCGATACTCGGCGCCGCTGTCGCGACGTTGTTGCGCCACCCGGTCGGGATAGGCCAGCGCCAGCACCGCGCCCAACCAGCGAGGATGATCGGGGTCGGCGACCGGGCTGCGTGGTTTGCCGCGCAGCTGGCCGCGGTACTGCCGGGCCAACTGACGGGCGCGCTGCACGCCGCCCTGCCCGCCTCGCGAGGCCCGGCTCTCACCGCTGAGCAAAGCCAACCGGCTATGCAGGTCGGCACCGCCGCCGCGCATGATGTCGCGCTCGCCCAACAACGCGGCGACATCGCACGCCAGGTCGGCCAACCCAAGATCCTGGCCGCGCAGCAGCAGGTGGGCGATACGCGGATGCGCAGGCAGCTCGGCCATGGCCTGACCATGGGCGCTCAGGTTGTCGCGACAACCCGGCTTGAAGGCGCCGAGCCGGGCCAGCAGGTCCTGAGCTTGCGCGAAGGCGGCCGCTGGCGGTTGGTCAAGCCAGCTAAGCTGCTCCGGCGGCACACCCCAGCGCGCCAACTGCAGGGCCAGCCCGGCCAGGTCGGCCTGGAGGATTTCGGCGCTGCCATGGGCCGCCAGTTGGTCATGTTGCGCCTCGGACCACAGCCGATAGCACACGCCAGGCTCGAGGCGCCCGGCACGCCCGGCGCGCTGGGTAGCGCTGGCGCGGGAGATGCGCTGGGTGTCCAGGCGGGTCATGCCGCTGCCGGGGTCGAAGCGCGGCACCCGCGCCAGCCCGGCGTCGATCACCACGCGCACACCGTCGATGGTCAGGCTGGTCTCCGCGATATTGGTGGCCAGCACCACCTTGCGCTGGCCCTTGGGCGCCGGCTCGATGGCGGCGCGCTGGGCACTCAGCTCAAGCTCACCGTGCAGCGGGCAGAGCAGGATCTCCGGACGCTCGCCCACAGCCTCCTGCAGAGCCTGGTGCACGCGGCGGATCTCGGCCTGTCCGGGGAGGAACACCAACAGGCTGCCGGATTCATCGGCCAGGGCCTGGAGCACGCAGTCGACCACGCGCGGCTCGACGAACTCGCCAGGCTGGAACGGCCGGCCCCAGCGGATATCCACCGGGTGCATGCGCCCCTGGCTGCTGATGATCGGTGCATCGTCGAGCAGGCGCGACAGGCGCTCGCCCTCCAAGGTTGCCGACATCAGCAGGACCTTCAGCGGCGGCTGGTCACGCAGCAACGCCCGGCCGTTGAGGCTCAGGGCCAGGGCCAGGTCGGCATCCAGGCTGCGCTCGTGGAACTCGTCGAAGATCACCAGGCCCACGCCTTCAAGCGCAGGATCGCTTTGCAGGCGGCGGGTGAGGATGCCTTCAGTGACCACTTCGATACGCGTATTCGGGCCGACCTTGCTGTCCAGGCGGATGCGATAGCCCACGGTCTCGCCGACCTTCTCGCCCAGTTCACTGGCCAGGCGTTCGGCGGCGGCGCGGGCGGCCAGGCGCCGCGGCTCGAGCATGAGGATGGTCTGCCCGGCCAGCCAGTGCTCGTCGAGCAGCGCCAGCGGTACGCGGGTGGTCTTGCCGGCGCCGGGGGGCGCCTCGAGCACCGCTTCGTCACGTTTGGCCAGGGCTTGGCGCAGGTCGGACAATACGGCATCGATCGGTAATGAAATCATGGTGGTCCTCGAACAATCGTCCGAGTATAACGGCGAACCGAGGCTGCCCTATCATGGTCTTAACCTCAGGCGCCGGCGATTGCCGCGCCCTTGATCGTCGTTACCTTCCGGAGATTCACATGCGCATCCCTTCCCGCGTCATCGGTGGCGCCCTCATCGCCACCCTGCTGACCCAGCTGACGGCCTGCGGCACCCTGTTCTACCCTGACCGTCGCGGCCAGATCGAAGGCAAGATCGACCCTGTGGTCGCGGCCATGGACGCCATTGGTATTCTCTTCTACGTGCTCCCCGGCCTGATCGCCTTCGGCATCGACTTCGCCACTGGCGCCATCTACTACCCCGGCGGCAAGAGCGCGCAGATCGACCCGGCCAAGCTCAAGCCGGCGGTCAATGCCGATGGCCAGGTCGACAGGACCAAGCTGCAGGCTATCCTGGAGAGCGAACTGGGCCAGCGCCTGCCATTGAACGACCCACGGCTGATCCAGCACCGTGGCAGTGTCGAGCAACTGGCCAGCTACGGCCTGGTGCCTGCCGCCTGATCTGACCACGGACGATCCTCTGCGCATGACCGCCACCGCCGAACACCAACGCTTGCTGCGCCTGGCCACCCGCGCCTCGCTGAGCGTCGCCTGCATCCTGGTGCTGAGCAAGGCCGTGGCCTGGTGGCTGAGCGGCTCGGTCAGCCTGCTGGCCGGGCTGACCGACTCGGCGCTGGATGCCGCCGCCTCCTTTCTCAACCTGCTGGCCGTTCACTACGCCTTGCGCCCCGCCGACGACGACCACCGTTTCGGCCATGGCAAGGCCGAAGCCCTGGCCGGCATGGCCCAAGCACTGTTCATCGGGGTCAGCGCGGTGCTGATCGGGGTGCAGGCGGTTGATCGGCTGAAGTCGCCGGAGCCTTTGGGCGACACTGCCGCCGGCATCGTGGTGATGCTGCTGTCGCTGGTACTGACCCTCGCATTGCTGGCATTCCAGCGCAAAGTCATCCGCGCGACCGGCTCCACGGCCGTGCGCGCCGACTCGCTGCACTACCGATCCGACCTGCTGCTCAACGCCAGCATCCTCCTGGCGCTGCTGCTGGCCCGCTTCGGCTGGCCACAGCTCGATGCCCTGTTTGGCTTGGGTATCGCCCTGTACATCCTGTGGAGTGCGCTGCAGATCGCCCGCGAGAGCACGGCGATCCTGATGGACAAGGAACTGCCGACCGATATCGGCGAGCGCATGCTCGAAGTGGTGCTGGCGATTCCCGGGGTGAAGGGGGTGCATGACCTGCGCACACGGGTGTCCGGCAGCCAGTGGTTCGTACAACTGCATCTGGAACTGCCCGGCGAAATGCCGCTGCATGCCGCCCATGAGCTGTGCGTGCAGGCTTCGCAGGTCATTCGCCAGCGCTATCCGCGGGCCGATGTGATGGTTCACGCCGACCCGGTGTAGCCCGCACTCGCAATTGCCTTGTCAATTGACGCTGTAGCCGCGCCCACTCAGGCACGCCCCCAATGCCCGCCTATAGTTGTCCGCCACATTGGCCGGAGGCGCATAGGTCGCCGTCGCCGGATCGAACCCCGACTGACTCACCGCCCAGCGGTGGCACTGGTAGCGGTCCTGCTCCTGCTGCTCCGGCCCCTGGCCGTACATCGGGTAGGCGATCACATCATAGCCACTGCCCTGCTGCTGCGGTGCAGGCGCAACGCTGGGCGGGTTGACCACCACGTACTCGCGGCTGTCGGCGAGGTACTGGTAGTAGGTGTCGGCCACCAGGAAGAACAACGCACCGCTCAACCACACCTCGCGGGCATAGGGCGGCAGATAGCCGACCCGCACACCGTAAGGCGGCGTGACCACCACGTAGCCGCCGCCATGCGGCCGATACCAATAACCGCCAGAGTAGAAGTAATCCTGGCCACGGTACGGCACTTTCCAGTAGCGGTCCGGGAAGCGATCGACAGTGTGCCCGGGGTGATACTGCGGCCCTGGCCCCCAGCCATTGCCATGACCATCAGGCCGTCCCGACCAATTGCCGCCCGGGCGCTGACCCGGACCGCCCGCCTCCCAGTGACGGTTGTCACCGTAACGACGGGGAATATCCTGGTAGTAGCCCTGACGTGGCGGTTGCGTCTGGCGCACTTCGTCACGTGAGTTGAGCGGCGATCCACGCCGTTCGCCACCGCCCTGCTCCTGCTGGCCGCCATGACCGTCATGCCCTTCTCCAGGCTCTTCGGCCAAGGCGCCCAGGCTGATGCCCAGGCCCAGCAAACCAACACCTGCCAACCGCCAGATGCGCGAACTCATGTTGTTCCTCTCGATGATAACGCCCGCCTTTACCGTTCGCAGTCTACTGCGCAGACCGCGACCGGCAGATGAAATAGCCGACAGCCTAGCGCGCCAGCAAGCCACGCAGCAGCAACTCCAGGGCGACCAAGGCCTGGCCGAGGCGGATATCGCCGTCCTCTGCCTGGGCGATCCAGACCGCCGCCTCCGACAAACTGCCATGTACCAGCGCCGCCAACGCCCAGGGATCGGCCTCGGCAACCACACCCTGCTGGACCAGCCCACTCAACATCCGCTGTAGCGATGCAATGCAATGCTGCTGCGCCTCGGGGGTCACCGCACCCAGCACGGCGCGCGCGTCACGCAGGACAATGCGCTGGATCTCCGGCTCGCGGGCCATGCGCAGGTAGGCCTCGCAACGTTGGCAGAAGCCTTGCCAGGGGTCATCGCAGGATGCGGAGATGGCCAGAAGACGTGCATCCATCTCACCATCGATCTGTGCCACCACGGCCGCCAGCAGGCCCTGCTTGTCGCCGAAATGGTGGTAGAGCGCGCCTCGGGTAAGCCCGGCGCGAGCGGTCAGGTCATCCATGGACGCCTGTGCGTAGCCTTGTTCGCTGAAGACCTGGCGGGCCATTGCCAGCAAGGCGGCGCGGGTTTCTTCCATCTCGGCGCGGGTGCGACGAACCATGGCCTCTCCTTTACGTACAATTCGTATGAATATTTACATTCAGCTCGTATGAATATTTAATCATACGCACTGTACGTATTATCCACGCCCCGCCTTGCCGCCAGCAAGCGGGCCGCCTCACGGAGCAAGCGACATGCCCAACCCTTATGCACACTTGTTCGTCCCGACCGGCACCCTCGGGTTCACCTTGGCCGGCCTGCTGGCCCGCCTGCCGTTGCCCATGACCGGTATCGGCATCATCACGCTGGTGGCGCAATGGCGCGGCAGCTATGCCTTGGCCGGAGCGGTGTCGGCCTGCTTCGTGCTCACCTATGCCCTGTTGTCGCCACAGGTATCACGCCTGGTGGATCGCCTGGGCCAGCGCCGCGTGCTGCCGCCGGCCAGCCTGCTGAGCGTGCTCGGGCTGCTGCTGATGGCTGCCTGCGCCTGGTGGCGCAGTGCCGACTGGCTGCTGTTCGTCGCCGCCCTGCTGGCCGGCTGCATGCCGAGCATGTCGGCTATGGTCCGGGCGCGCTGGACCCAGCTGTACCGCGGCCAGCCGCGACTGCAGACTGCCTACTCGCTGGAAACCGTACTCGATGAAGCCAGCTTCATTGCCGGCCCACCGCTGGCCGTCGGGCTCAGCGTGGCGCTGTGGCCCCAGACCGGGTTGCTGGCCGCTGCCGCGTTACTGCTGCTGGGTACCCTGGCGTTGACCCTGCAGACCGGCAGCGAACCATCGGTGGTCCGTGCCGAAACCTCGTCCAGACGTGACCTGCCGGCATGGCGATGCGCAGGGGTGCCGCAGCTGACGCTGCTGATGGTGGCAATGGGCATGATCGTCGGCACCGTGGACATCGTCAGCGTCGCCTTCGCCGGCGAGCAAGGGCAACCGGCTGCCGCCAGCCTGGTGTTGTCGGCCTATGCCGTGGGCTCCTGCGTTTCCGGGCTGCTGTTCGGCACCCTGCGCTGGCGGATGTCGCTGCCCCGCCAGTTGCTGGTCGGCGCACTGGCCACCACCCTCAGCACCCTGCCGCTGCTCCTGGTCGGCAATATCGCCCTGCTCGCGGCGGCAGTGTTACTGGCCGGAGTGTTCTTCGCCCCGACCATGATCGTGGCCATGGCCCTGGTCGAGCGCCGCGTGCCGGAGCGCCAGCTGACCGAGGGCCTGACCTGGCTGCTCGCCGGGCTGAATGTCGGCGTGGCTATCGGCGCGGCCGGCGCCGGTCAATGGGTGGACGCCACGACAGCACGTAGCGGCTTCATGATTGCCGTGATCGGCGGCTTGCTGGTGCTGCTGGCGGCGCTCGCCATGGCGGGTCGTCGCCAGGCCAGGCCTGTGCAATCTTCAGCACAATAAAAAAGGGAGGCCTTACGGCCTCCCTTCGGGAATTGTCGTCCGTGCTCGGCACTTGTGGCACCGGCTCACCTCGCGCCGTCTTCTGGACAGTGCGTAGCCCGGGGGCCTGGCGGATCCTGTTGGATGGCTGGCCGCGACCGCCCGCCTAGGGCGCGTCGCCGTGGACTGATGTCCGGGCAGTGATTCTGGTGATAAAGATAGGGCAGACGCTGGGGCAGAGGATTGCGAAGATTGCTCTGATAAATACCGCTTGCGCAATTTTTCACTCAGGATCGATAATTCGCCGCAATCTGAACAGAAAAGGTCCTTTCCATGAGCAAGCTCGACCGCTACGACCTGAGCATCCTCGCCGAATTGCAGCGCGATGCGCGCATCTCCAACCAGGAACTGGCCGAACGCATCGGCTTGTCGCCGTCCCCCTGCTCGCGCCGGGTCAAGCAGCTCGAGGACGACGGCTACATCTCGCGCCAGGTGGCCCTGCTGGATCGCAAGAAACTCGGCCTGAGCCTTACAGCCTATGTGCTGATCGGCATGGACCGGCACACCCCTGAACGCTTCGAAACCTTCGAGGCGGCGATCCGCAGCCTGCCCCAGGTCCTCGAATGCAGCCTGGTCACCGGGATGGACGCCGACTACCAGCTCAAGGTGGTGGTGCCGGACATGGACCATTACCAGAAACTGCTGCTGGGCAGCCTGACCCGTATCGAAGGAGTGACCAGCGTGCGCTCGAGCTTCGTGCTCAACCAGGTGCTGGCCAGCACCGAGCTGCCATTGACCCACCTGCGTTGAATCCCTGCGCGCCCGGCGTATGATCGGGCTTTGCGCTTGCCTGGAGTGAACCGATGGATCCCGCCGTATTCGAAGAGTGGATGATGATCATCCTCGTCACCGTGCTGATCGCCTTCATGGGCTTCATCGTCTGGGACCTGGCGAAGAAGTCCAAGGCGGGGCGCTTTGGCACGCTGATCCTGTTCTTTGTGCTGGGCCTTGGCGTGCTGGCGTTCATTATCAAGAGCGTGGTCGTGGGGTTTCTGGAAGGGGTCTGACGACCCCAACGCCGGGGCGGCGACTACAGCTTCGCCGCCACTTCCCGCCATCGCCCCTGCTCCAACCCTTCGATCGTCCAATCACCGATACGCACCCGCACCAGACGCAAGGTCGGCAGCCCCACCGCCGCCGTCATCCGCCGCACCTGGCGATTACGGCCTTCACGGATCACCAGCTCCAGCCAGGCAGTCGGCACGCTCTTGCGAAAACGTACCGGCGGATTGCGCGGCCACAACTTGGGCTCCTCGAGCAGACGTGCCTGCGCCGGCAGCGTGGGCCCGTCGTTGAGTTCGACGCCCTCGCGCAGGCGCTGTAGCTGCTCCTCGCTCGGCTCGCCCTCCACCTGCACCCAGTAGGTCTTGGCCAGCTTGTGCTTGGGGTCGGCGATCCGCGCCTGCAGGCGCCCGTCGTTGGTCAGCAGCAGCAGGCCTTCGCTGTCGCGGTCCAGACGCCCGGCCGGGTAGATGCCGGGGATGTTGATGAAATCCTTGAGCGTGGCGCGCCCCTCGCCGTCGCTGAACTGGGTGAGCACATCGAACGGTTTGTTGAACAGGATCAGGCGCGGCTCGGCCGGCGGCGCCTTGGGCTGGCGACGCGGGCCGGTGGTTCGCGCCGCAGGGCGGCGCGGGGTGCTACGGGGTGGCAGGGGCATGGATCCTCAGCGGAACGGCGGCTCATCGAAGCTGCGCAGTTTACGCGAGTGCAGCGAGTTGAGCTCGGTGCGCAGCAGGTCGAGGGCGGCGATGCCGATCTTCAGGTGCTGGCTGACCGCGCGGTTGTAGAAGGCGTTGGCCGACCCCGGCAGCTTGATCTCGCTGTGCAGCGGCTTGTCGGAAACGCACAGCAAGGTGCCGTAGGGGACACGCAGGCGGTAACCCTGGGCCGCGATGGTGCCACTTTCCATGTCCACCGCCACGGCACGGGACAGGTTGATCAACGGGCGCTCCTGTGCCCAGCGCAGCTCCCAGTTGCGGTCGTCGTAGGTGAGCACGGTGCCGGTGCGCAGGCGCTTCTTGAGCTGCTCGCCACGTTCGCCGGTGACCTGCGCGGCCGCTTCCTGCAACGCCAGCTGCACCTCGGCCAGGGCCGGGATCGGGATGTTCGGCGGCACGACCCGGTCGAGGATGCCGTCGCGGCGCATGTAGGCATGCGCCAGCACGTAGTCGCCGATAGTCTGCGACTGGCGCAGGCCGCCGCAGTGGCCGATCATCAGCCAACAGTGCGGACGCAGCACCGCCAGGTGGTCGGTGATGTTCTTGGCGTTGGACGGGCCGACGCCGATGTTGACCAGGGTCACGCCATCGCCGTCGGCGGCGATCAGGTGGTAGGCCGGCATCTGGTAGCGGTGCCAGACCACGCTGGCGACCAGGGCCTGGGCCTCGCCGTTGTCCATGCCCTTCTCGATGACCACGTTGCCCGGCAGGACCATGCGCACGAAGCGTGGGTCCTCGCGCAGTTGCTCAAGGCCATGGGCGATGAACTGGTCGACGTAGCGATGGTAGTTGGTCAGCAGGATCCATGGCTGCATGTGCCGCCAGTCGCTGCCGGTGTAGTGCACCAGGCGGCGCAGGGAGAAGTCCACGCGGGCGGCGTCGAACAGCGCCAGCGGCAGGGTTTCGGCGCTTTCCCAGTCGTACAGGCCATCGGCGGTGTTGTCGGTGGCCGCCGACAGGTCGGTGCTGGGGAACACCCGCGCCAGTTGCGCCGCGGTGATGCCGCTGCCCGCCAGCTCATCGCCCTGGTCAACCACGTAAGGGTAAGGAATGTTCTGTTCGCTGACACCGACTTCCACCGTCACGGTGTAGTCGTGCATCAACGGGCGCAGCTGTTCGAGCAGATAACCACGGAACGCCGCAGGTTGGGTGACAGTTACGCTGTAAGTGCCATCCACCTGGACCTTGGCGTAGGCACGCGTGGTCGCGGCGACTTCACCCTGGCTGGAATAGATGAGGCGCAGGGCCGGGTAGCGAAACAGCGCGCGTTCTTCGTCACCGGGCTCGGTGCGGTCTTTCAGGTAGCGCTTGAGGGCCTGGCTCAGGGCACCGGTGGCCTGTTCATGCAAGGCCGCCAGACGGTCGACGGCCTGTTCGGGGGTATCAACGACTACAAACGCTTGGCTCACGCTGGGCTTCCTGTCTTATGGAATGCATGACAACCATCTTGCCTGCGTTGCAGGGTAAAAACACCCCCGCGATGGCGTTACCCGGCCCACACCGGCGTGGCCCTGGCTACCAGTGCCGCAGCATCAACCCCGCGCGGCAATGCGCCGTACACGCGACCGCCGCCGCCCAGCCGACTGCCGATGAACGCGTCGCTCACCGTGGCGTTGCCCGCCTCCAGCAACAGCTTGGCCTGCAACGCCACGGCAATGTCCTCGGTCAGTTGCCGGGCGCGATACTGGATATCGCCGGTATCGGCGAACGCGCCCTTGAGGTTGCCGATGAACGCCGCCAGGCGTGGGTCGCCATGCCCGTCCCCCAGCTCGGTAAACAGCGCCTCCAGCACACCCGGTTCCTTCGACAAGGCGCGCAGCACGTCCAGGCACTGCACATTGCCCGAGCCCTCCCAGGTCGAGTTGACCGGCGCCTCGCGGTACAGCCGCGGCAGGATGCTGTCCTCGACGTAGCCGGCACCGCCCAGGCACTCGGCGGCCTCGTTGATCATCCCGGGGGCGCGCTTGCAGATCCAGTACTTGCCCACGGCCGTCACCAGGCGGGCGAAATGTGCCTGCTGCGGGTCGTCGAGCCGATCAAGCGCCTGGCCCATGCGCAGGCTCAGGGCCAATGCGGCCTCGCTTTCCAGGGCCAGGTCGGCAAGCACGTTCTGCATCAAGGGCTGCTCGGCCAGCACGCGCCCACCGACCTTGCGGTGGGCACAGTGATGCGCGGCCTGGGTCAGGGCCTGGCGCATCAATGCGCTGGAGCCGACCATGCAGTCGAAGCGGGTCATGGCCACCATTTCGATGATGGTCGGCACGCCGCGCCCCTCCTCGCCCACCATCCACGCCAGGGCGCCACGGAACTCCACTTCGCTGGAGGCGTTGGAACAGTTGCCCAGTTTGTTTTTCAGACGCTGGATATAGAACTGGTTGCGATTGTCGTCAGGGCGGTGGCGCGGCAACAGGAAGCAGCTCAGGCCCTTGTCGGTCTGCGCCAGGGTAAGGAAGGCATCGCACATGGGTGCCGAGCAGAACCATTTGTGCCCCACCAGTTCATAGGGCTGGCCCGGCCCGGGCGCGCCGACCGGGTAAGCGCGGGTGGTGTTGGCGCGCACGTCGGTACCGCCCTGCTTCTCGGTCATGGCCATGCCGATCGTGACGCCGGCCTTGTGCCGGTCGCCGACATTGCGCGGGTCGTATTCGCGGGCAAGGACCTTGGGCAGCCAGTAGCCAGCCAGCTCAGGTTGCAGACGCAGGGCCGGCACGGCGGCGAAGGTCATGGTCAGCGGGCAGCCGGTACCGGCTTCGGCCTGGCTGTGCAAGTAGGTCATCGCGGCCCGGGCCACGTGGGCACCGGAGCGAGGTTCGGCCCAGGGCAGCGAGGGCAAGCCGTGCTCGACGGCGGTGCGCATCAACTGGTGATACGCGGGGTGGAACTCCACCAAGTCGATGCGGTGGCCATAGCGGTCATGGTTGCTGAACTCGGGCTTGTGGGCATTGGCCAGGAAACCCGCCGTCATCAGCGGCCCACCGGCCAGGGCACCGTAGGCATCGATCCGCGACTCGGCCCAGCCGGCGCCGAAACGCCGCGACCACTCCTGCAAGGGCTGGTCTAGGCGGTAGAGGTTGGCACCGTCGAGGGACGGCGGCTGGTTGGTGACTTCGTGGGTTTCAGCGTACTGGTGCAGGTTCATCGGGAGCTCCTGAATCCGGGCATGCCTGAAAGGCCCAGTGAAGCACTCCCAGCGGGTCAGTCAAAGTGACAATAATGACTAAACATGTGGCCCAGGACCGCCAAGGGTTCACCACAACAGGTTCAGCGCCTGTGAGACCGAGCGTCGCCCGCGCGGCGCTCGGTCTCACAGACAGCACAACCATCAAGGCATGCACCTGTCTGCCCTGACACGACCTCAAGACGGGCACATCGCAGCCATTACACAGCCAAACGAAAAAGGCCGACCCCGCCATCGGGGTCGGCCTTTTGAACCAAAAATCTGCTGCTATTACTTACCTGCAGTCAACGCGTTATAGCTGGTCATCAGGTTGCGATAATCCGGAATATGGTTGGAGCACAGCGCTGCAAGGCCTTCGATGTCGTTGCGCCAGTCGCGGTGCAGCTCACAGGCCACGCCGAACCAGGTCATCAGCTGGGCACCGGCACGGCTCATGCGGTCATGGGCAGCATCACGGGTCATTTCGTTGAAGGTGCCGGAAGCATCGGTCACCACGAACACTTCAAACTCTTCTTCCAGGGCGGCCAGCGCCGGGAAGGCTACGCAAACTTCAGTCACCACGCCGGCAATGATCAGTTGCTTCTTGCCAGTGGCCTTCACCGCCTTGACGAAGTCTTCGTTGTCCCAGGCATTGATCTGGCCTGGGCGGGCGATGTACGGCGCATCCGGGAACAGTTCCTTCAGCTCAGGTACCAGCGGGCCGTTTGGGCCTTGCTCGAAGCTGGTGGTGAGGATGGTCGGCAGGTTGAAGAACTTGGCCAGGTCGGCCAGGGCCAGCACGTTGTTCTTGAAACGGTCCGGCTCGATGTCGCGGACCAGGGACAGCAGGCCAGCCTGGTGGTCGACCAGCAGGACAGCGGCGTCGTCTTTGTTCAGGCGGTTGTATTTGAAGTTGGTCATGGCGGTAGCTCCTAAGGGTTTTGATTTTCAGTAAGTTGGGTGTTTCGCGTTGATGGGAGAAGATTAAAACCACCACTTTTGGAGCGGTAGATAGTGGTTTTTGGCTTTAGCGTTCCGTTTTATGAACGATGCTTGAGCAGGCAATTCGATCGCCCGCACCCACGCCGTAGAGGTGAATGACATCCAAATCTTTATTGCTTGTAGGGCATTTCCCAAACCGCCCTCGCCCTGAAAATGCGCGCCTCAAGACTGCTAGGTTCCAGGCTTCCATGTTCAACATGAGGTGAGCCATGGGCTTGCGCATCAGCATCTTCGGCCGGGGTCAGGGCCTGGACGGAGACGAAACCACCACAGGTGCCATCTGCATCGCCAACCAGTCCATGGGCTTTTCGAGCGGCGTCGCCTGGCTATTTGAAGGGGACAAGACCACTGCTTGCCCGCGCTGTGGTGAGGCCGGAACCATCATCGAAGGAGAGCCTTGCTGGACGCAGAACGGCGTATCCACAGCGGTGGATGGCACGCTGGTCAAATGTGGCTGCCCCTTGGGCGACAATCGCGTGGTTGCACCGTTGGATCGACTCCCAGCCCCGCGCCTTGCACCTGCAGCGGCGGCTGCTAGAGAGGCGCCAGTACAGGCTTACGCAAACACGCCGAAAAGGACTGGCTACCAGCCTCAGACAGTCCAGCCATCGATGACACAGCAAAGCCAGGAACCTGGCTTCTACATCGTGCCGCGATGCATGACGTATCAGGAGGTGCTGATTGAACTTGGTGCACCGCAAGCCAACCTCCCCAGATCTATCCTGGAGCGCCTGAACCCGACCTATCAGCAGGGGTTCAAGGCGGGGGAGATCTTCGTCATCGGTGACGGCCTGAGCCGGCCGGTCTGCACCCGTGAAGAGCTGATCGCAATGAGCGCGGCGCAACAGGCTCGGGAAGCATTGGCAGATCTGACGGAGGAAGAAGCCGACTTCATGATGCGCCATCAAGCTGAGATCGCCGGGTTGCTCAGTGATGTGAGCCTGGCGATGGGTGTGAGCCAGGCGATGATGGCAAAATCACTGGATGAGCTGGGTTCAATACTGCGAAAGATCGAAGATTTGCATCAAACGCAATTTGCCAAGTATATGCATCTGCGCAGCCCTGAGTTTTTTGCTGAACGAAAAAAATTGTTCAAGCAACTGGATACACATTTGAAAGCGACTTTCCTCAACAAGCGGATGAACTTGGGCAATTATGAAAAGCTACGGCGTGACTTGGGCATATCCTCGAAAAGCCTAATGCACCACTGGAGTAAGGCGGGAGCGCCAGGTCAAATACCCGGTTACTCGACACATTTGAATAAGCTTGCACGACTCTCCAAATTCCTTAAGGCTGGCGGCAATGTCGGAATTGCCGTTGGTGGCACTGGTTCAGCGCTTAAAATCTACGAAGCCTGCCAAGCGGGCAGCAGTGGCACTTGCAGAAAAACGCAGTTTACTGAAATAGGAAATTTTTCGGTCGGGTTCGCCGGGGGGATAGCTGGAGCGAAAGCGGGTGGCGCAATCGCTGTTACAGCCTGCTGGGTAACCGGACCAGGTACCCCTGTATGCTCATTGGTTGTAACAGGTATCGGTGCGCTGGCTGGCAGCGTTGGGGGAATGAAGCTCGGGGAGATAATAGGGGAAGCGATTTACGAGGTATTCGACAATGAATGAAAAACTAGCGCCAATCGTTACACTGACCCTACTGACCCCACCCATAATTTTAACTGCAACTGGGCTTGCATTAGACCTCTACCTAACGAAATCGCGAAATTTTCACGAAATAACATCATCACTACAAAGAAGCCAGTGCCTTGACACTGTTAGAAATACATGGAGCGGGCACAGTAGAACAACCAAACTATTAATTATCTTTCAGCTATGCGGGGCCATGGCGATCTCAAAGAGATCTATAAGGAAAGGATTACTCAATGAGAAAGACGTAGCCGAACTCCCGAAAAACATAAGACAAATTATGGTCTTATCTGCATGGCTGGGCTGGATATCCTTCGCCTGGTTGATAATAGGTGCACTAGCGTTTTGAGGAGCACACAGAAACTACAGTACAGCCCCTCACAAGGACTGCACTAACCATCATTCAGTCGGCCCGCGAGCTTGTCAGCAGGCGAGTGCAAATCAGACTCGCGTCGCACCAGAAACCGCGCGCCCAGGCGGCATCTGCACCTGGGCAACCGCCACATCCAAGGTCAGCTCGAAGCGGCTCCCCAACCCAAGCGTCGACTCATGGGACAACGTGGCCCCGATCAACTCGCTCAACTGGCGGCAGATGGACAGGCCAATCCCCAATCCGCCATAGCGCCGGGTCATCGAACCGTCCACCTGGAAGAAGCGCTGGTACAGCACCGCCTGATCCAGGTCGTCGAAGCCGATGCCGCTGTCACTGACCGTGAGGCTCAGGGCCAGGCTGTCAGGTCCGGTTCGCCGGCCACGGGCCTGCACGGTGACACCGCCCTGGTGGGTGAATTTCAGCCCGTTGTCCACCAGGCACGCCAGGCAGCGGGCGAGCTTCTGTGCATCGCCGACCAGGCTGTCGGGCAGGTCGGCGGGGATGTCCAGGCTCAGGTACAGGCCCTTGGCCAGCGCCTGGCTGGCATAACCGGCCCGCAGTTCCTGAAGCAGCCGCCGCAGGCTGAACGCAATGCCATGGTTACGCAGGCGCCCAGCCTGCAGCTCGGTGAGGATGAGGATATCGTCGACCATCGCCATCATGTCCTGGGCTGACCCCCTGGCGGTGCGATGATACTGGGCCTGCTCGGCGCTCATGGGCAGGGTGTACAGCAGTTCCAGCGAACCAATCACGCCATTCATCGGCGTACGCAGCTCGTGGGTCACGGTGGCGAGGAACTCGTCCTTGAGCCGGTTGCTGCGGGCCAGTTGCAGGTTAAGTTGCTCCAGGGTGCGTCCGGTGTCACGCAGGGTCTGCGCCTGCTGCTCGCGCAAGCTGTTGATGCGGTCGGCCAGGGCCAGCGACAACAGCGCCACCTCCAGCGCCGCGCCAAGCTGGCTGGCGTACATGGTGATGAACAGGTTTGGCAGGTACCCAAGCACCATCAAGGTGTTGACCAGCCCGCCGACGAGGAAGGCCGTCCAGGCGATGATGAACCAGCGCGCAACGCGCAAGCCACGCCACCAGGCATACAACCCCGCACTGAAGATGCTCACGGTGAACAACAGTGCCAGCAGCGTGGCCATGCGCAGCGCCACGCCGTAACGCAGGGTCACCGCCAGCACCATCACCAGCGCACCACCTGCCATCAACCCCTTCAGCAGGCGGTCGAAGACACGGCTGAGGTTGCCCAGTTGCAGGAAATGGCGGGCGAACTGGCAGCCGAACAACCCGGCGGCGCCGATGAACAATGGCGTGGCGGCATTTGCCCACCAGGGGTTGTCCGGCCAGAAGTAGGCGATGCCGGCACCGTTGACCGAGACTTGGTACAGGCCGAACGAGGCGATGTAGAGGATGTAGTACAGGTAGCTGACATCACGCACGCTGAGGTACAGGAACAAGTTGTAAACCAGCATTACCAGCAGCACGCCGTAGATCATGCCCAGCACGTAAAGACGCGTGGGCTGGTCTTCCAGATAAGCCTGGGCCGACCACAATGTCAGCGGCGCCTGGATCGAACCCTGGCTGTGCAGGCGCAGGTAGACGGTCGTCGCCTGGCCGGGGTGCAGCGGCAGCTCGAACAGATAGTTGTTCTGGCGGATCTGCCGGCTGGCATAGGGCAAGGCATCACCCGTGCGCTGGGCCAGGCGATAGGTGCCCTGCGCGTCCGGCAGATAGAGTTCCAGATGATCCAGCGGCGGGTAGGCAAGCTCCAGCAACCACTGGCGTGGTGCTGGCGAAGATGTGGCTGAATAGGCGAGATCGACACGGAGCCAGAAAACGGAGGTCGAATAGCCGGCGTTGAGCACCTCGTCGTGATGGGCATGGAAGCGTCCGGCGAATGCGGCGGTACTGACCTGAGCGATGCTGGCGCTGCCATCGTGGTCTTCATAGACCTGCATGTAGCGGCCCAGCGGCAAGCGCCCGGTGGAGTCGTCGAATTCGACCGCTCCGGCAAGCAGGGGCAAGCAGCCCAGAAGCACAATCAGCAAATAGCGCATACAGCCCCAGCATGGCCTGTCCGGTCGCGTCGCGGTTGCCTCCCTTCCCTTTGAGACGACGTGATCCGGCAGAACCCGTTCATCGAGTTATCCGAGCACTCTAGCATAGCCTCCAGCACTGCTCAGCAGCTACTTTGAATTTCAATACAGAGGCTCTAGGACGCACGTTTCAGAACCACCAACAAACACAACCTGACCACTTGATCAGCAATTCTCTCGCCGCGACCGAACCGCACAAAAAGGTTTGGTGATAAGCTCGCCGACCATGAATACCTACAGCTCCCGCCCCGTTGTCCTCTGTCTCTCCGGCCACGACCCCAGTGGTGGCGCCGGGCTGCAGGCAGATATCGAAGCCCTGATCGCCCAGGGTTGTCACGCCGCACCCGCCGTGACCGCCCTGACCGTGCAGGATACCGTCAACGTTTCCGACTTCCGCGTGCTTGACCGCGAGTGGGTGCTGGCCCAGGCCAACGCCGTGCTGGCCGACTCCCCGGTAGCCGCGGTGAAGCTGGGCATGCTCGGCTCGATCGAGATGGTCGACACCGTCGCCGAACTGCTGTCCGCCCACCCGCACCTGCCTCTGGTCTGCGACCCCGTTCTGCGCGCCGGTGGCGGTGGCCGCCTGGGCAAGGACGAGGTCGGCTACGCGCTGCGCGAACGCCTGCTGCCGCTGGCCACCATCGCCACGCCGAATCTGCCGGAAGCACGCATTCTGGCGGAACTGCCCGAAGGCACCGCGGACGAGTGCGCCGAGAAATTGCTGCCGTTCTGTAGGCACCTTTTGATTACCGGCGGTCACGGCGACGAGGTGGAAATCCACAACCGCCTGTATAGCCGCGACGGTCAGCAGCACACCTGGACCTGCCAACGCCTGCCGGGGAGCTACCACGGCTCGGGCTGCACCCTGGCCAGCGCCCTTGCGGGCCGCCTGGCTCTGGGCGAAGCATTGACCAGCGCCGTGCGCAGCGCCTTGGACTACACCTGGCGCACCCTGCGCGACGCAGAACAGCTGGGCAAGGGCCAGTACGTGCCGCGCCGCCTGCCCCTGGATTTCTGTTCCTGACACGAGGCCATCCGATGAAGCTCCGCGGTCTGTACGCGATCACCGACAGCCAGCTGCTGGCCGGCCGTTTCCTCTCCCACGTTGAAGCGGCGCTGGAAGGTGGCGTTCGCCTGTTGCAATACCGCGACAAGAGCGACGATACCGCCCACAGACTGCGCGAGGCAGAAGCGCTGAAGACGCTGTGTGAGCGTTACGGCACCGAGCTGATCATCAACGACGACGCCGAACTGGCGGCCCGCCTGGGCGTTGGCGTGCACCTCGGCCAGACCGATGGCCCGCTCACACCGGCCCGCGCCTTGCTCGGCCGCAAGGCGATCATCGGTTCGACCTGCCACGCCAGCCTGGACCTCGCGCGGCAGGCCGCCAGCGAAGGCGCCAGCTATGTCGCCTTCGGCCGCTTCTTCAATTCCGTCACCAAACCGGGCGCGCCCGCCGCCAGCGTCGAACTGCTGGAGCAGGCCCGCGCCCAGGTCAAGCTGCCGATCGCGGTGATCGGCGGCATCACCCTCGACAACGCCGCCCCGCTGGTCGCCCATGGCGCCGACTTGCTGGCGGTTATCCACGGCCTGTTCGGTGCCGACAGCGCGCAGGAAGTCACCCGCCGCGCCCGCGCCTTCAACGCCCTGTTCGCTTGCTGATTTCGAGAGAAGATCCCATGTCCCGTTCCGAAGCCCTGTTCGCCCAAGCCCAGAAACACATCCCCGGTGGCGTCAACTCGCCGGTTCGCGCTTTCAAGAGCGTCGGTGGCACTCCGCTGTTCTTCAAGCACGCCGAAGGCGCCTACGTCATCGATGAAGACGACAAGCGCTACGTCGACTATGTCGGTTCCTGGGGCCCGATGATCCTCGGCCACGCCCACCCTGAGGTCCTGGATTCGGTGCGCAAGCAGTTGGAACACGGTTTGTCCTATGGCGCGCCGACTGCCATGGAAACCCAGATGGCCGACCTGGTGTGCTCGATCGTGCCGTCGATGGAAATGGTGCGCATGGTCAGCTCCGGCACCGAAGCAACCATGAGCGCCATCCGCCTGGCCCGTGGCTACACCGGCCGTGACGCCATCATCAAGTTCGAAGGCTGCTACCACGGTCACTCCGACAGCCTGCTGGTCAAGGCCGGCTCCGGCCTGCTGACCCAGGGCGTGCCAAGCTCGGCTGGGGTACCGGCGGACTTCGCCAAGCACACCCTGACCCTGCCGTTCAACGACATCGCCGCCGTCGAGAAGACCCTGGCCGACGTCGGCCAGAGCGTGGCCTGCATCATCGTCGAGCCGGTGGCCGGCAACATGAACTGCGTGCCGCCGGCGCCGGGCTTCCTCGAAGGCCTGCGCGCATTGTGCGACCAGCACGGCGTGGTACTGATCTTCGACGAGGTGATGACCGGCTTCCGCGTTTCTCTCGGCGGTGCCCAAGGCCACTACGGCATCACCCCCGACCTGTCGACCTTCGGCAAGATCGTCGGCGGTGGCATGCCGGTCGGCTGCTTCGGCGGCAAGCGCGAAATCATGGGCTGCATCGCCCCGCTGGGCCCGGTCTACCAGGCCGGCACCCTGTCGGGCAATCCGCTGGCCATGGCCGCCGGCCTGACCACCCTGAAGCTGATCAGCCGCCCGGGCTTCCATGACGAACTGAGTGCCTTCACCAGCCGCATGCTCGATGGCCTGCAACAGCGTGCCGATGCGGCGGGTATCCCGTTCGTCACCACTCAGGCGGGCGCCATGTTCGGCCTGTACTTCAGCGGCGCCGACGATATCGTCACTTTCGACGACGTGATGGCCAGCGATGCCGAACGCTTCAAGCGTTTCTTCCACCTGATGCTCGAAGGCGGCGTGTACCTGGCGCCAAGCGCCTTCGAAGCGGGTTTCACCTCCATCGCCCATGGCGACAAGGAACTGCAGATCACCCTGGATGCGGCCGAGCGGGCGTTTGCCAAACTGAAGTAAGGGTGTTCCTGTCTCGGCCTGATCGCGGGCTTGCCCCACGATCAGGCCGGACCAAGCAAGCCTGTGAACCCCATCACAGCCCGCCACGTCCAATCCGTCTGTAGAAATTCGCGTAAATCTTTGTAAGGTAGGCGCTGCTTATCCCATAATGTGCCACCAGAGACATTGGCCGTAGCTTTGCAGAGGTAAGTCGATCCCCATGAACCGCACCGGCCGCGCCCTTACCCTGGGCTGCCTGTTGCTTCTTCAGCCCCTGCTGGCCTTGGCGGAGGGCGGTAATTCGTTGCTGATTCCAGCGACGGGCCGCTGCGCCCTCGATACCGCGCCCGAAGACCTGCAGAATGCCCTGAAGGCCTGCGAGCAGACCGCGCAGTCAGGGGATGCCGAAGCGCAGTACGAGCTGGGCGAGTTCTACTACAGCGGCACGCCGCGCCAACTCGACAACGCGCTCAAGTGGTTCGAGAAAGCCTCGCTGCAAGGCCAGGCGCAGGCACAATATCGTCTCGGCTCGATGTTCTTCCACGGTGAAGGGGTCAAGGCCAACAACGTGCAAGCCTACATCCTGCTCAAGATCGCCGCGGTCAACGGTGCCGAAGACGCCCTGGACATGGCCGACGAAGTCACCGAGCAGATGCCCCGCGACGAGCTCGAGCACGCTACCCAGGTACTCGGCCAGATCTTCCGCAAATACCTGCTGGAACTGCAGAACGCCGAAGGGCGCACACCTTTCTCTCCTCTTCCCTGAACCGTTGCCCGGCCCGGCGCTGGCCCCGGCATCATCGATTCGTCAACTTGCCCTGCCATGCTTTGACGCACGGATCGGACGCTGCCGAGCGACCCTTGATCGTTTCAGTGCTTTCGCCACTGCCACTCAAGGGTTATTCTTGAGTTCACATTCATTGCCGTCGAGCGGCTAAAAACGACCTTGAACGCACCCATACAACCCCATCGCTTTATCCTCGAGCCCTTCGAGGCCCATCGCTTCGCCAACCTGTGCGGCCAGTTCGACGAGCACCTGCGCCTGATCGAACAACGCCTGGCCATCGAGATCCGCAACCGCGGCAATCAGTTCGAACTGATCGGCGAGCCCAAGACCACCTCCGCCGCCGAGCAACTGCTGCGCCGCCTCTATCGCGAAGCCAAGGCAAACGAGCTGTCACCGGAAACGGTGCACCTCTATCTCCAGGAGTCGACGATCGAGAACATCGAGAATCCGGCCGTCAACGAAGTCAGCGTCTCGCTGCGCACGCGCAAGGGCAATATCCGCCCGCGCGGCGTCAACCAGCAGCGCTACGTCAAGGAAATCCTGGCCAACGACATCAACTTCGGCATCGGCCCGGCCGGTACCGGCAAGACGTACCTGGCCGTGGCCTGCGCGGTCGATGCGCTGGAGCGTGAACAGGTGCGCCGCATCCTGCTGGTGCGCCCGGCGGTCGAGGCCGGCGAAAAGCTCGGCTTCCTGCCCGGCGACCTGGCCCAGAAGATCGACCCGTACCTGCGCCCGCTCTACGACGCGCTCTACGAGATGCTTGGCTTCGAGCACGTGGCCAAGCTGATCGAGCGCCAGGTGATCGAGATCGCGCCGCTGGCCTACATGCGCGGCCGCACCCTGAACAACAGCTTCATCATCCTCGACGAGAGTCAGAACACCACGCTCGAACAGATGAAGATGTTCCTCACCCGCATCGGCTTCGGCTCGACCGCGGTGATCACCGGTGACATCACCCAGGTCGACCTGCCCCGCGGCACCAAGTCGGGCCTGGCCCATGTGATCGAGGTGCTCAAGGACGTGCCAGGCATCAGCTTCACCCATTTCCAGCCCAAGGACGTGGTACGCCACCCGTTGGTGCAGCGTATCGTCGAAGCCTACGACCGCTTCGAAGCCCGTCAGTCCAAGCCCGAGGCACCCGGCAAAGATGCTTGAACTCGACCTGCAACGGGCCACGGACGCCGCTGCCCCCGATGACGCCGCCTTCCGCCGTTGGTGCGAACTTGCCCTGCGCCAGCGCAGCGCCGACTCGGAAATGACCATCCGCCTGGTCGACGCCGCCGAAGGTCGCGAGCTGAACCACACCTACCGGCACAAGGACTACGCCACCAACGTGCTGTCCTTCCCCGCCGACGTCCCCGACGAGCTGCTCGACATCCCGCTGCTGGGCGACCTGGTGATCTGCGTGCCGGTGGTCGAGCGCGAGGCCGCCGAACAGGGCAAGTCCCTGGAGGCGCACTGGGCGCACCTGGTCATCCACGGCTGCCTGCACCTGCTCGGCTACGACCACATCGAAGACGATGAAGCCGAGGAAATGGAAGCGCTGGAACGGCAATTGCTGGCGGAACTGGGTCACCCGGACCCTTACGCCGACGACGAAACCGAAACAATCACACACTGATACTGCAAGGATCACGAGTAACCGCCATGAGCGAAGACCGATCGAGCAACGGGCAGAAGTCCTGGTTGGGTAAGCTGACCCAGGCTTTTGCCCATGAGCCGAAAAACCGCCAGGAGCTCCTTGAGCTGCTGCGCGAAGCCCATCAGAACAAACTGCTCGACAGCGAAGCGCTGACCATCGTCGAAGGCGCCATCCAGGTCGCCGACCTGCAGGTACGCGACATCATGGTGCCGCGTTCGCAGATGATCAGCATCAAGGCCAACCAGTCGCCCCGCGAGTTCCTGCCGGCAGTGATCGATGCCGCGCACTCGCGCTACCCGGTGATCGGCGAGAGCCACGACGATGTGCTCGGCATTCTGCTCGCCAAGGACCTGCTGCCGCTGATCCTCAAGGAGAATGGCGACAGCTTCAACATCAAGGACCTGCTGCGTCCGGCCACCTTCGTGCCCGAGTCCAAGCGCCTGAACGTGCTGCTGCGCGAGTTCCGCGCCAACCACAACCACATGGCCATCGTCATCGACGAATACGGCGGCGTGGCGGGGCTGGTGACCATCGAGGACGTGCTCGAGCAGATCGTCGGCGATATCGAGGACGAGCATGACGTCGAGGAAGACAGCTACATCAAGCCGCTGCCCAGCGGCGACTTCCTGGTCAAGGCACTGACCCCGATCGAGAACTTCAACGAGTTCTTCGACAGCGAATTCTCCGATGACGAGTTCGACACGGTCGGCGGCCTGGTGATGAGTGCGTTCGGCCATTTGCCCAAACGTAACGAAACCACCGAGATCGGCGGCTACCGCTTCCGCATTCTCAATGCCGACAGCCGCCGGATACACTTGCTACGCCTGACACCGATCAACCGTTAAGGACGAACATGCGCTGGATCACCCGCCCCGGCTGGCCCGGTAACCTGCTGGCCATGGCGGCCGGCGCCTCCACCCTGCTGGCCCTGGCCCCCTTCGACATCTGGCCGCTGGCCCTGCTGTCCCTCGCGCTGTTCTATGCCGGGCTGCGCGAGCTGAGCCCGCGACAAGCCCTGGGCCGGGGCTGGTGCTTCGGCTTCGGCCTCTACGGCGCCGGCACCTGGTGGATCTACGTCAGCATGAACACCTACGGCGGCGCCTCGCCGCTGCTGGCGATCCTGCTGCTGCTGGCATTCTTCGCCTGCCTGGCTTTCTTCTTCGCCCTGCCCGCCTGGCTTTGGGCACGCTGGTTGCGCCGCGACGAGGCGCCGCTGGCAGACGCCTTGTGCTTTGCCGCTCTGTGGTTGCTGCAGGAGGCCTTCCGGGGCTGGTTCCTCACCGGTTTCCCTTGGCTCTATGCAGGTTACAGCCAGCTCGATGGCCCACTGGCGGGCCTGGCGCCGTTGGGCGGCGTGTGGCTGATCTCGTTCGCCCTGGCGTTGACTGCCGCCTTGCTGTGCAACCTCCATCGCCTGCGCGAGCGCCGTTCGTTCCTGGCTGTTGGTGCGGTGTTGCTGGCGGCGCCGTGGATCATCGGCCTGGCCTTGAAGGATCACGCCTGGACCAAGCCGGCAGGTGATCCGCTGAAGGTGGCAGCCCTGCAAGGCAACGTCGAGCAGGACCTGAAGTGGGACCCGGCGCACGTCAATGCGCAACTGGCGCTGTACCGCGACATGAGCTTCAGCTCGAAACCCGTCGACCTGCTGATCTGGCCGGAAACCGCCGTGCCGGTGCTCAAGGACCAGGCCCAGGGCTACATCGACATGATGGGTACCTTCGCCGCCGAACGGCATTCGGCGCTGATCACCGGGGTCCCAGTGCGGCAGATGGTCCACCACCAGCGCCGCTACTTCAACGGCATCACCGTGACCGGCGAGGGCGACGGCACCTACCTCAAGCAGAAGCTGGTGCCCTTCGGTGAATACGTTCCATTGCAGGACATGCTGCGCGGCCTGATCGAGTTCTTCAATTTGCCGATGTCGGATTTCGCCCGTGGTCCCGAGGACCAGCCATTGCTGCAGGCCAAGGGTTACCAGATCGCTCCGTACATTTGCTACGAAGTGGTCTATCCCGAATTCGCCGCAAGCCTGGCCGCACGCAGCGACCTGCTGCTGACCATCAGCAACGACACCTGGTTCGGCACCTCGATCGGCCCCTTGCAACACCTGCAGATGGCCCAGATGCGTGCGCTGGAGGCGGGCCGCTGGATGATCCGCGCCACCAACAACGGCGTGACCGCACTGATAGACCCGTTCGGCAGGATCACCGCGCAGGTCCCGCAGTTCCAGCGGGCCGTGCTGTACGGCGAGGTGGTGCCGATGCAGCAACTGACGCCGTACCTGCAATGGCGCTCGTGGCCGCTGGCGATCGTCTGCGTGCTGCTGCTGGGCTGGGCCTTGCTGGCCGGGCGCATTGCGCGAACCGTCTGAAGCATCCCTTGGGCCGCGTAGCGGCCCAAGACTTAGTAGAACAGGCGATACCCCACTAACCCCGCCGCCTCGTTCAGCAACTGTCCGCTCTGCCACATTGCCCGGTTTTCCGGCAGCAATCCCGCGAACGGCCGCGCATGATCCCGCCCCAGGAATCCCACCGGCGCCGGCACCACTTCGAACCCGGCCCGCTCGAAACTCCAGCGCGAGCGCTGCATGTGCCAGGCCTGCGTCACCACCACCACCCGCTTGATACCCAGAGGCTGCAATACCTTGGCACTGAACTCGGCGTTTTCCCAGGTGGTGCGGCTGGCTTCCTCCTTCCAGGAAACCTTTACGCCAAAGTCCGCCTCCAGGCGGTCAGCCATCAGTTGGGCCTCACTGGGCGGCGTGCCATAGTGCAAGCCACCGCTGGTCAGCACCGGCAGCCCTGAGGCCTTGGCCAGTTGCGCGGCGTAGCGCATGCGCTCGAGGGCAACGTAGGTTGGCTGATCAAGGCCACCCCAGGCCGGATCGCCGCGCTCCCGTCCGGCGCCCAGGACCACGATGGCGTCGGCCCTGGATGCCAGGCCTGCCCACCCCTCGAGGGCCAACGCAGGTTCTGTTTCAAGGGTTCGGGCAACTTGCTCGACCGTCAGTGGCAAGCTCATCAGCCACAAGCCACCCAGCCCCAGGGTGAAACAGGCCGCGGCCAGGCGCGGACGGCGCCGGCGCCACCACCAGGCGGCCAGCAGCAACAGGAACAGGACGCCAGGCGGCATCAACCATTGTTTGATGAAAAAGCGGATCGGCATCACACACCTCCATGGAAGGCGTGCAGCCTAAGAGGATCGGCACCGGGCCTCAAGGGCAACCGGCGCCGATCGATGCGTGCATTGCGAAAACCGGCGCGTCGCCGCGCCTGCAACCCTGAACGGCTATCGGGACGGAAATGTCCTGGAGCTGGCTGGGGCGCCGGGGCGCCTGCGGTCCTTGAGCCAGACAATCCTGGCCGAGGACGGCTCCGGTTGCGGGTAGGCACCGGCACTGGCAAATCGGCCTTCCGGGAGGGATTCCAGGTAGGCTTTGATCACCTCGAACTCGGCATGGCTCAGGCCACGCAACTCCAGTTCGGCAGGCATCTCGTCGCGCAATCGCACGGAGGTTCTGGCCACTTCCAGTGCCAGGCCCAAACGGTCGATCAGGCGCTCGTAAAGCTCCGGTTTGCTTGCGGTTAGTTGCGACTCTCCCATCCGTTCACCTCATTGAAGGTAAGAATATCTCCCCCCACAGATGAGCTTAGCGTCACTCGTAAAAGCGGCCGGGCGCCGCGACCAACGGCCCGCGCGGCGGGCGATGCAATCAGGGTTTCCCACGATGCGCGGCGCTCATGTATGCTACGGCGTTCACTCTTGCAGATCCCGGAGTGCCGGACGCAGCGAGGTCGAGCTGCCTGGAACATGTCTCTTATCTCTCAATACAAAGTAGCCATGCACGAACAATACACGCCCCGTGATGTAGAAGCCGCCGCCCAGAATGCCTGGGACGAGCAACAATCGTTTGCTGTCACCGAACAGCCAGGCAAAGACACCTACTATTGCCTATCGATGTTCCCGTACCCGAGCGGCAAGCTACACATGGGCCACGTGCGCAACTACACCATCGGTGACGTGATCGCCCGCTACCAGCGCATGCTGGGCAAGAACGTCCTGCAACCGATGGGCTGGGACGCCTTCGGCATGCCGGCGGAAAACGCCGCGATGAAGAACAACGTCGCCCCGGCCAAGTGGACCTACGAGAACATCGACTACATGAAGACCCAGCTCAAGAGCCTGGGTCTGGCCATCGACTGGTCGCGTGAAGTCACCACCTGCAAGCCGGACTACTACCGCTGGGAACAGTGGCTGTTCACCCGCCTGTTCGAGAAAGGCATCATCTACCGCAAGAACGGCACCGTGAACTGGGACCCGGCGGACCAGACCGTCCTGGCCAACGAGCAGGTCATCGATGGCCGTGGCTGGCGCTCGGGCGCGCTTATCGAAAAGCGCGAAATCCCGATGTACTACTTCCGCATCACCGACTACGCCGACGAGCTGCTGGAAAGCCTCGACGAGCTGCCGGGCTGGCCCGAGCAGGTCAAGACCATGCAGCGCAACTGGATCGGCAAGTCCCGCGGCATGGAAGTGCAGTTCCCCTATGACCAGGCGAGCATCGGTCATGAGGGCACCCTGAAAGTCTTCACCACCCGTCCGGACACCCTGATGGGCGCCACCTACGTTGCCGTCGCCGCCGAACACCCGCTGGCCACCCAGGCCGCCCAGGGCAACCCGGCGCTGCAGGCGTTCATCGACGAGTGCAAGAGCGGCAGCGTCGCCGAGGCCGACATGGCCACGCAGGAGAAGAAGGGCATGGCCACTTCCCTGTTCGTCGAGCACCCGCTGACCGGCGAGAAGCTGCCGGTATGGGTCGCCAACTACGTGCTGATGCACTACGGCGATGGCGCTGTCATGGCCGTGCCGGCGCACGACGAGCGCGACTTCGAGTTCGCCCACAAGTACAACCTGCCGGTCAAGGCGGTGGTGCGCACCAGCGTCGGCGACGAGGTCGGCAGCGAGTGGCTGGCCGCCTACGGCGAACATGGCCAGCTGATCAACTCCGGCGAGTTCGACGGCCTGGACTTCCAGGGCGCCTTCGATGCCATCGAGGCCGCGCTGATCCGCAAGGACCTCGGCAAGTCGCGCACCCAGTTCCGCCTGCGCGACTGGGGCATCAGCCGCCAGCGCTACTGGGGTTGCCCGATCCCGATCATCCACTGCCCGTCCTGCGGCGACGTGCCGGTGCCGGAAGACCAGCTGCCCGTCACCCTGCCGGAAAACGTGGTACCGGACGGGGCCGGTTCGCCCCTGGCGCGCATGCCCGAGTTCTACGAGTGCACCTGCCCGAAATGCGGCACCGCGGCCAAGCGCGAAACCGACACCATGGACACCTTCGTCGAGTCGTCCTGGTACTTCGCCCGCTACGCCTCGCCGAACTACGATAAAGGCCTGGTCGACCCTAAAGCCGCCAACCACTGGCTGCCTGTCGACCAGTACATCGGCGGCATCGAGCACGCCATCCTGCACCTGCTGTATGCGCGCTTCTTCCACAAGCTGATGCGTGACGAAGGCCTGGTCACCTCCAACGAGCCGTTCAAGAACCTGCTGACCCAGGGCATGGTCGTCGCCGAAACCTACTACCGCGTCGCCAGCAACGGCGGCAAGGACTGGTTCAACCCGGCCGACGTCGAGATCGAGCGTGACGCCAAGGCCAAGATCATCGGCGCGCGCCTGAAGACCGATGGCCTGCCGGTGGAAATCGGCGGCACCGAGAAGATGTCGAAGTCGAAGAACAACGGCGTCGACCCGCAGTCGATGATC
Source organism: Pseudomonas sp. WC1 (assembly GCF_050586565.1). Taxonomy (NCBI): domain Bacteria; kingdom Pseudomonadati; phylum Pseudomonadota; class Gammaproteobacteria; order Pseudomonadales; family Pseudomonadaceae; genus Pseudomonas; species Pseudomonas sp. WC1. The sequence continues at coordinate 74,216 of NZ_JBOBDQ010000006.1, read as the reverse complement.
GAGCAGTACGGCGCCGACACCTGCCGCCTGTTCATGATGTTCGCCTCGCCACCCGACATGAGCCTGGAATGGTCCGACTCCGGCGTCGAAGGCGCCAGCCGCTTCCTGCGCCGCGTCTGGCGCCTGGCCCAGGCCCACGTGACCCAAGGCCTGCCGGGCACGCTGGACATCGCCTCCCTGAGCGACGAGCAGAAGGTCATCCGTCGCGCCATCCATGCCGCGATCAAGCAGGCCAGCACCGACGTGGGCCAGTACCACAAGTTCAACACCGCCATCGCCCAGGTGATGACCGTGATGAACGTACTGGAGAAGGCGCCACAGGCGACCGCCCAGGACCGCGCCCTGCTGCAGGAGGGCCTCGAGGCCGTGACCCTGCTGCTGGCACCGATCACCCCGCACATCTCCCATGAGCTGTGGAAGCAGCTGGGCCACGACCAGGCGGTGATCGATGCGAACTGGCCGATTGTCGATGAAGGCGCCCTGGTACAGGACACCGTGACCCTGGTGGTACAGGTCAACGGCAAGCTGCGTGGCCAGGTCGAGATGCCGGCCGCCGCCAGCCGCGAGGAAGTCGAGGCCGCCGCTCGCAACAACGAGAACGTCCTGCGCTTCACCGACGGCCTGACCATCCGCAAGGTCATCGTCGTTCCGGGCAAACTGGTCAACATCGTCGCCAACTGATGGCAACGCCCGCCTGCACACCCTGCAGGCGGGCGTAATCGGTCCACGAGGGAGCAACACACATGATCAAACGCAATCTGCTGGTAATGGGCCTGGCTGTGCTGCTCAGCGCCTGCGGTTTCCAGCTGCGCGGCACCGGCACTACCGAACTGACCATCAAGGAGCTGGACCTCAGCGCCCGCAACGCCTATGGCGAGACCGTCACCCAACTGCGCCGCACACTGCAGAACAGCGGCGTCAAAGTGTATAGCGGAGCTCCCTACAAGCTCGTGCTCACCAATGAGCAAGAGAGCCAGCGCGCCGCGACCTATACGGGCGGCAACCGCTCGGCTGAGTATGAGCTGACCACTGTGCTGAATTACGCTGTCGAGGGCCTGAACGACACAGTGTTGCTGGAAGACAAGCTGCAAGTGCAGAAGTACTACGTCTACAATGGCAATAACATCAACGGCTCGGGCCAGGAAGCGGTCCAGGTCCGTCAGGAAATGCGCCGTGACCTGGTTCAGGGCATGATGGTCCGCCTGCAGCAACTGACCCCGGCACGCCTGCAAGACCTGCAGCACAAGGCTGACGAGCGCGCCAAGGCTGAAGCCCGTGCCCTCCAGGAAGCCCAGCGCATCCAGGACGAGACGCCCCAGCAGTCGCCGCTGGAAGTCCCGGCTCCCTGAGCCTGAACGGGGCACCTGAGGTGCCCCGCCCTTCGCCATGAAGCTCTCCCCCGCCCAACTCAACAAGCACCTGCAAGGCCAGCTGGCGCCCGTCTACATCGTCAGCGGTGACGACCCGCTGCTGTGCCAGGAGGCCGCCGACGCCATCCGCGGCGCCGCGCGCCAGCAGGGCTACGACGAACGCCAGGTGTTCAGCGCCGATGCCAACTTCGACTGGGGCAACCTGCTGCTGGCCGGTGCCAGCCTGTCGTTGTTCGCCCAGCGCCGGCTGCTGGAGCTGCGCCTGCCCTCGGGCAAGCCCGGCGACAAAGGCGCTGCCGCGCTGATGGAATACTGCGCCAACCCGGCCGAGGACACGCTGCTACTGATCAGCCTGCCCAAGCTCGATGGCAGCGCGCAGAAAACCAAGTGGGGCAAGGCCTTGATCGAAGGCGCGCACTGCCAGTTCATCCAGATCTGGCCGGTGGACGCCCAGCAACTACCGCAATGGATCAACCAGCGCCTGTCCCAGGCCGGCCTGTCGGCCCAGCGTGACGCCATCGACTTGATCGCCGCCCGGGTCGAGGGCAACCTGCTGGCCGCCGCCCAGGAGATCGAGAAGCTGAAGCTGCTTGCCGAGGGCAACCAGATCACCGTCGAGACTGTCCAGGCAGCCGTTGCCGACAGCGCCCGCTTCGATGTGTTCGGGCTGGTCGATGCCATTCTCAATGGCGAAGCAGCCCATGCCCTGCGCATGCTCGAAGGACTGCGCGGTGAAGGTGTCGAGCCGCCGGTCATTCTCTGGGCCCTTGCCCGCGAACTGCGCTTGCTGGCCGGGCTCGCACAGCAGTTCAGCCAGGGCGTGCCGCTGGACAAGGCCTTCAGCCAGGCGCGCCCACCGGTGTGGGACAAGCGCCGACCGCTGGTGAGCAAGGCCCTGCAGCGCCTCTCTGCGCAGCGCTGGGCCATGCTTCTGCAGGATGCCCAGCGTATCGATGCGCAGATCAAGGGCCAGGCCGAGGGCTCGCCGTGGACCAGTCTGGCGCGCCTGTCGCTGCTCATGGCCGGACAACGCCTGCCGCTGCCCGCCGAATAAAGCGCCGCGCCGCCATAAACACAATCAATTGGCTCACATAGCGCTACAGGCCTACAGTGCGCCCGCAATCCAACTAGACCGGGAACCCGCCATGAGCAAGAAGCCGAAAAAGCACGGCCCCAACAAGGCCAAGTCGATCATCGCCCAACCGCTGTTCCGCTGCCGCCAGGAACAGGCAGGAAAAGGCAAAGGCAGCTACCGCCGCGAAGCCTTCCAATCGAGAGATTGGGAGGCTTCCTGCTTTATGGCCGCCTGAAAAGGCATGAAATGCGCAGGCATGGTATGGTCGGCACCTGACCTGCAATTCTGGATCTGTGCATGCCCTCTCGTCTCACTCTCCGCTGGCAACCCCGCCAGCTGATCGCGGCCACAAGCTTCATCCTGCTCGTCGCCTGCGCCGAGAAACCCACCGCCGCCGATGCCCTGCCGCTGGCACCCGCCCAGCCCGCCCCCGTCGTAACGCTACCTGGCGCCACGCTCGATAGCAGCAACGAAATCCAGCCCCTGCAGACCTTCGCCCAATGGCAGGCCGGTTTCCGCGAGCAAGCCCTGCAAGCCGGGATCAGCGCCAACCTGTTCGACCGCGCCTTCCTCGGCGTCACCCCGGACATGGACGTGATCAAGGCTGACCGCAGCCAACCGGAGTTCACCCGCCCGGTCTGGGAATACCTCGACGGCGCCCTGTCGCCGCTGCGCGTACGCAACGGCAAGAAACTGCTCGAACAGAATGCCGAGCTGCTGGCACGCATCGAGCAACGCTACGGCGTCGATCGCCAGGTGCTGGTCTCGGTGTGGGGCATGGAGAGCAACTTCGGGCAGTTCCAGGGCAGCAAGTCGGTGATCCGTTCGCTGGCCACCCTGGCCTATGAAGGCCGTCGCCCCCAGTTCGCCCAGGACCAACTGATCGCCGCCCTGCAGATCCTGCAAAACGGCGACATCCAGCCTGACGCGATGCGCGGCTCCTGGGCCGGCGCCATGGGCCAGACCCAGTTCATCCCGACTACCTACCTTACCCACGCGGTGGATTTCGACGGTGATGGTCGCCGCGACATCTGGAACAGCACCGCCGACGCGCTGGCCTCCACCGCGCACTACCTGCAGGCCTCCGGCTGGAAGCGTGGCCAGCCCTGGGGCTTCGAGGTACAGGTACCTGCCGGCTTCGACTGGTGGCTGGCCGATGGCAGCCAGCGCAAGAGCGTCAGCGAATGGTTGCAACTGGGCGTGAAGCTGCCCGCCGGCACCGCATTGCCCGCTGGCAGCAACCAGCTGTCCGCTGCCCTGCTTCTGCCCGCCGGTGCCCGTGGGCCGGCGTTCCTGGTGCTGGACAACTTCCGCGCGATCCTCAAGTACAACAACTCGTCTTCCTATGCGCTGGCAGTGAGCCTGCTGGGGGATCGCTTCTACGGTTGGGGGTTCATTGCCGGCAGCTGGCCAAAAGAAGACCTGCCGCTGAGCCGCAGCGAACGTATCGAGCTGCAGACCTTGCTCAACGCCAGTGGCCATGAGGCAGGCAATCCTGACGGGATCATCGGCGCCAATACCCGCAAGGCCATTCGCAATGCGCAGCAGGCGCAGGGCTGGCCGGCGGATGGATATCCGACGCACAAGCTGCTCGACAGCCTGCGTCGCTAGAAAGTACTGGGGCCGCAAAGCGGCCCCAACTGTTTCAGGCCTTGAACAAGGCCTGCTCGAGCACCAGCCGTTTCGCTCCCGCCTCGAGCCTGACCTGCGCGCCCAATGGCAGGCACACATTCGGATCACAATGCCCGCTGCGCCACCCCGCCAGCACCGGCACCCCGAGCGGGCCGAAGATATCCAGCAGCAAGGGCGTCATGGCCGCGACCGTGATCCCGGCAAAATCCCCCACCAGTACACCACGCACACCCTCCAGCTTGCCGGCCAGGCGCAATTGGGTCAGCAGGCGGTCGACACGATAGAGCGGCTCGTTGACGTCCTCGATGAACAGGATGCTGTCCCGGGTGTCGACTTCCGCCAGCGTCCCCAGCGTGGTGCCGAGCAGTGACAGGTTGCCACCGACCAGACGCCCGCTGGCAACACCGGACACCACGCTGGTGAGCGCAAAAGCCGCTGGATGGCCGATCGCATCACCCGCCCCCAGCCGCCCCCTCAACTGCCCGAACAGAGAGCTGACGGTGGGCTCGAGCTTGCCCCCCAGCAGGTCGGCATTGAGCATTGCGCCATGGAAGGCTAGCATCCCGGTATGTCGATTGAGCGCCGAATGCAGGGCGGTGATGTCGCTGTAACCCACCAGGGGCTTGGGATGGCGGCGGATCAGCTCGAAGTCGATGCGGTCCAGCAGGCGCATGCTGCCGTAACCGCCGCGCATGCACAGGATGGCGTCGATGTCCGGGGCGCTGAACGCATCGTGCAAGTCGCGCAGGCGCTGCTCGTCGCTACCGGCAAGGTAACCGTCCGCCTGCAGCACCCCAGGATAGATGCGGCACTGCTGGCCACGGTCTTCGAACCACCGGCGGGCCTTGTCGGTATCCAGCCGTGCCGGACCGGCCGGGGCGACGATGGCGAAACGGGCGTTGTCAGGCAGGGCCCTGGGCAACAGGTACTCGGCAGTTTCCAGGCAATTCATCGCGCCACTCCTTGCAGCTTGTCGCTTGAAACTTGTAGCTCAAAAAAAAGCCGATGCCGCCTTCCGGCGCGCATCGGCATGTCCCGCTCAAGCCCGTCTCAGAGCTTGATCTTGGCTTCGTGGGCCTGCTGGTCGGCGTGGTACGACGAGCGTACCAGAGGACCGGAGGCGACGTTCTTGAAGCCCATCTTGTAACCTTCCTCGGCGAACCAGGCGAAGGTGTCCGGGTGCACGAAGCGCTGTACCGGCAAGTGGTTGCGCGACGGCTGCAGGTACTGGCCGAGGGTGAGCATGTCGATATCGTGCTCGCGCATGCGGTGCATCACCTCGATGACCTCCTCGTCAGTCTCGCCCAGGCCCAGCATCAGGCCGGACTTGGTCGGTACGTGCGGGACCATCTGCTTGAACTTCTGCAGCAGGTCCAACGACCAGTCGTAGTCCGAACCTGGGCGTGCGGCCTTGTACAGGCGCGGCACTGTCTCGAGGTTGTGGTTGAACACGTCCGGCGGGGTTTGCGCGGTAATTTCCAGTGCCACGTCCATGCGGCCGCGATAGTCCGGCACCAGGGTCTCAAGCTGCACGCCCGGCGACAGCGCGCGGATCTCGCGGATGCAGTCGGCGAAGTGCTGGGCACCGCCATCACGCAGGTCGTCGCGGTCCACCGAGGTGATCACCACGTACTTGAGGCGCAGATCGGCGATGGCCACGGCCAGGTTCTTCGGCTCGTCCAGATCCAGCGGCTTCGGCCGGCCGTGACCGACGTCGCAGAACGGGCAGCGGCGGGTGCAGATGTCGCCCATGATCATGAAGGTGGCGGTACCGCCAGAGAAGCACTCACCCAGGTTCGGGCAGGAGGCTTCTTCGCATACGCTGTGCAGCTTGTGCTTGCGCAGCAGTTGCTTGATGCGGTCGACTTCCGGGGAAACCGGAATGCGCACGCGGATCCAGTCGGGCTTTTTCGGCAGCTCTTCGGTGGGGATGATCTTCACCGGGATACGTGCCACTTTGTCGGCGCCACGCAGCTTCACGCCGGCTTCCACTTTTTTAGGAGCAGGGCGTGGGGTGACGTCTTGCGTCGGGATCAGGTTCGGCACGGCTTCTTGCACAGTTGTCATAATCAGTCGATTCCGCCCGTCAGGGTCGTCTGCTCAGCATAGTCGAGGTGCTTGACCAGCTGTCCGCGCAGCCTTGTCCTGACCTCAATGAGTTCGATCGGACCTGCCAGGTCGCGCAGCTGGGTCATGGCCAGCCCCGCATACCCACAGGGGTTGATTCGGCGGAATGGCGCAAGGTCCATGTCCACGTTCAGGGCAAGGCCGTGGAACGAACGGCCATTGCGGATTCGAAGGCCTAGGGACGCGATCTTCGCGCCATCGACATAGACGCCCGGGGCGTCGGGTTTGGCCAGCGCCTGCACGCCATAGCTGGCGAGCAGGTCGATGAGGGTCTGCTCGATGCGGCTGACCAGCTCGCGCACGCCGATACTCAGGCGGCGCACGTCCAGCAGCAGGTAGGCCACCAGCTGGCCGGGGCCATGGTAGGTGACCTGGCCGCCGCGGTCGGTCTGCACCACTGGTATCTCGCCGGGGATCAGCAGGTGCTCGGCCTTGCCGGCCTGGCCCTGGGTGAACACCGGAGGATGCTCGACCAGCCAGACTTCGTCCAGGCTGTCCGGGCCACGCTGCTCGGTAAAGCGACGCATGGCCTCCAGCACCGGTTCATAGGGCTGCAGGCCAAGATCGCGAAAACCGAGGCAAGCGGGCATCACAGCACCATTTTCACGATGCCGGTAGCGCGCAAGGCGCTGTTGATGTCATGCAACTGGTCCTCACCGGTGGCAACGATATGCAGCTGCACCGTGGTGTACTTGCCTTCCTTGCTCTGGCGTTCGGCCAACGTCGAGAGGTCGACCTTGGCGTACTTGCTGAGAATTTCGATTACCGTGTCCTTGAAACCGACAACGGTGTCACCGATCACCTTGATCGGGTAATCCTCGCAGGGGAACTCGATCTTGTGCGACTTGACGTCTTCTTCGCTCATGGCGGAAACGGCCTCGTAAGCCGTGGCAGCAGCGCCCCCGCCTGGTTCACGGGGGCGTGCAAGTCACGTATCAGTTGAACAAACCGTAGAAGAACAGGCGGATGCTGTCCCACATACGGCCGAAGAAACCTGCTTCCTCGACACCGTCAAGGGCGATGAGGTCGGCACTGTGAACCACTTTCTCGTCCAGTTTGACTTCCACTTTGCCGATCACGTCACCTTTGGCGATAGGCGCGGTCAGTTGCGGGTTCATGGTCATCGAAGCCTGGAGGCGTTTCAATTGGCCTTTAGGCATGGTCATGGTCAGGTCGTTGGCCAGGCCGGCTTTCACCTGGTTGGTCGCGCCTTTCCATACCGGGGCTTGAGTCAGCTCGGTGCCTTTCTGGTAGAAGGTCTGGGTTTCGAAGAAGCGGAAACCGTAAGTCAGCAGCTTCTGGGTCTCGGCGGCCCGCGATTGCTCGCTGTTGGTACCGAACACCACGGCGATCAGACGCTGGCCGTCACGCACGGCCGAGGCGACCATGCAGTAGCCGGCTTCGTCGGTGTGGCCGGTCTTCAGGCCGTCGACGGTCTTGTCGCGCCACAGCAGCAGGTTGCGGTTCGGCTGCTTGATGTTGTTCCAGAAGAACTCTTTCTGCGAATAGATGGCGTAGTGTGCCGGATCCTCGTTGATGATCGCACGTGCCAGCAGGGCCATGTCATGGGCCGAAGAGTAGTGCTCCGGGTTCGGCAGGCCGGTGGGGTTCATGAAGTGGCTGTTGGCCATGCCCAGGTCGGTGGCGGTCTTGTTCATCATATCGGCGAAGGCATCTTCGCTGCCGGCGATGTGCTCGGACAGGGCGACCGATGCATCGTTGCCGGACTGGATGATGATGCCGTGCAGCAGGTCGCTGACGGTCACCTGGCTGCCGACCTTGATGAACATGCGCGAACCGCCGGTGCGCCAGGCGTTCTCGCTGACGGTCACCGGGTCGTTCTCGCCAATCTGGCCACGACGGATGTCCAGGGTGGCGATGTAGGCGGTCATCAGCTTGGTCAGGCTGGCTGGCGGCAGGCGCTCGTCACCGTTGTTCTCGACCAGCACGTTGCCGCTGGACGCGTCCATGAGTACATAGGACTTGGCGGCCAGTTGCGGTGGTGCCGGCATCATCTGCTCCGCTGCGAAGGCAGCAGGGGTGATCATCAGCAGAACAGGCAGGCAAAGTCGTTTGGCAAGGTTGGTGATGTTCATCCGTCTCTCGTAAATCGCTAATGGTCTGATGTTCCGTGGGCAACTTCATTTGCCCAGCGCCCCGTCAGTCTAGTTTTATGGCCTGTGGCCTGGCCCAAAAAGTGCGGCGTAATGCCGCTGCGGGCAAAAACGGGCATTGTACATATCATTGCCCGGCAATTCATGAACAAACCGACAGGTCGGCGTATCGGTTCATCGCGGGGCAAGCCCGCTCCCACGCCGTTCGGAGCACCTGACGTGGGAGCGGGCTTGCCCCGCGATGAAGCTGAAGCGACCGATCAGTCAGTGACCACCTTGGCCTGGCCGAGATTGGCCAGGCGAATGCTGTCCTGAGCTTGCTGGATCTCGCCCTGGCTGCTGATCGGTCCCAGGCGCACACGGTGCAGGGTCTGCTGGTTGCGCACGACGGAGCTGATGAATACCGGCGCGCTGACCATGGTGCTCAGCTTCGAGCGCAGCAATTCGGCGGCGTCCGGGTTGGCGAACGCGCCGACTTGCAGGATGCTGCCGCCGCTGGCGTTCGGCACATTGTTGCCGCCCACCTGCACCGGCACCACCGGCGCCGCGTGCTGCTGCGGCGGCGGGGTCCACTGCTCGACGCGCCCGGTGCTGGCGGCGATCGGCTGGGCCTGGGCCACCTGCGGCTCCTTGAGCACCATCGGCGGCTGCTGGCCACGCTGGGCCCACCATTGCTGCGGGTCGATGCCTTCGACGCGCACGTGCGCGGTGCCGCTTTCGGCATAGCCCAGCTTCTTCGCAGCAGCGTAGGACAGATCGATGATACGGTCGGAATAGAACGGGCCACGGTCGTTGACCCTCAGGATCACGCTGCGCCCGTTGGCCAGATTGGTCACCCGCACGTAAGCAGGCAGCGGCAGGGTCTTGTGCGCCGCGCTCATGCCGTAGAGGTCATAGAGCTCGCCGTTGGCAGTGTTCTGACCATGGAACTTGGTGCCATACCACGAAGCGGTACCCTCGGCGCGGTAGTTGCGCGAATCCTGCATCGGGTAGTAGGTCTTGCCCAGCACCGTGTACGGGTTGGCCTTGTAGTTGCCGGTGTGCACGGTCGGGGTGGCGTCGGGGATCTTGTTGACGTCCACGTCCCACCAAGGCGCGCCGTCCTTGTGGGCACGGTTGATGTCCAGGCCCGGTTGCGCACGCACGGTGTTGCCGCTCTGCGGGGTGGAGGGCCGACTGGACGAGCAACTGGCCAGCACCAGGCCGACGGCGACGCAGGTGAGCAGTTTTACGGTATTTGCAGTGAAGAGTTCGCGCATTTACTTGACGCCCCGTGCCAGAACCAGCTGTTGCGAAAGCTGATGCACCGCCATGGCATACATCACGCTGCGGTTGTAGCGAGTGATCGCGTAGAAATTCTTCAGGCCCATCCAGTACTCAGGGCCGTATTCACCTTCCAGGCGGAAGGCGGTGACCGGCAGATCATCGCGCAGCGCATCATGACTCGACCAGCCCAGCGCCCGCAACTGCGCGACCGTCTTCACCGGCTCGATACCGCTGGTCAGGCCTTCGTCGGCGCGCTCGCCACGCACGGTGGCACGGCTGACCACAGGCTCCCCGGCCACCCAGCCGTGGCGCTTGAAGTAGCTGGCGACGCTGCCGATGGCATCGTCCGGGTTGTTCCAGATGTTGATGTGCCCGTCGCCATCGAAGTCCACGGCATAGGCGCGGAAGCTGCTCGGCATGAACTGCGGCAGGCCCATGGCACCAGCGTAGGAGCCCTTGAGCGTGAGCGGGTCGAGTTGCTCTTCGCGGGCCAGCAGGAGGAATTCGCGCAGCTCCTTGCGGAAGAATTCGGCGCGCGGCGGGTAATCGAAGCCCAGCGTGGACAGCGCGTCGATCACACGGTAATTGCCGGTATTGCGGCCGAAGAAGGTTTCCACCCCGATGATCGAGACAATCACCTGCGCCGGCACGCCGTATTCCTGCTCGGCGCGAGCCAGCACGGCCTCGTGCTGGCGCCAGAAGTCCACGCCACGAGCGATGCGTGCATCGGTGATGAACATCGGGCGATATTCCTTCCACGGCTTGACCCGTTCGGCCGGTCGCGAAATCGCGTCGAGGATCGCCTGCTTGCGCTGCACCTCGCGGAACACACCCATCAGTTGCTCGCCGGCAAAGCCGTAGTCGCGAGTCATCTCGCCAACGAACTCGACCACTTGCGGCGAGCCGTCATAGTCACCGGCATTAGCCTGCTGGACTGCGCCAAGCAAACCCAACACGCCGAACCACGGCGCCAGGCGGGCAGCCCAGCCACGCACTGCTTGCATGAAATTCTTCACCTTTTTCAAACCTGTGCGATCCATTTGCGGTGCGTATGGATCGACATCAGAACGCCAAACGCTGACAGCAGCGTCACCAACGAAGTTCCGCCATAGCTGATAAAGGGCAGCGGCACGCCCACCACGGGCAAAAGGCCGCTGACCATACCGATATTGACGAACACATAAACAAAGAAGGTCATGGTCAGGCTGCCCGCGAGCAGCTTGCCGAACAGGGTCTGGGCCTGGGCGGTGATCATCAGCCCGCGACCGATCAACAGGATGTAGATCAGCAGCAGCAGGCAGATGCCGACCAGGCCGAACTCCTCGCCGAGCACGGCGATGATGAAGTCGGTGTGGCTCTCGGGCAGGAAGTCCAGGTGCGACTGGGTGCCCAGCAGCCAGCCCTTGCCGAACACACCGCCCGAACCGATCGCCGCCTTCGACTGGATGATGTTCCAGCCGGTACCCAGCGGGTCGCTTTCCGGGTCGAGGAAGGTCAGCACGCGCTGCTTCTGGTAGTCGTGCATGACGAAGAACCACATCGCCACCGCCACCGGCACCGCCGCCGCGATCACACTGACGATCCAGCGCCAGCGCAGCCCCCCCATGAACAGCACGAACGCTCCCGAGGCCAGGATCAGCAATGCCGTACCCAGGTCAGGTTGGCGCACGATGAGGATGAACGGCATGCCGATCAGGATCAGGCTGATCGCCACATGCTTGAGGTGTGGCGGCAAGGTGCGTTTGGACAGGTACCAGGCGATGGTCGCCGGCATGATGATCTTCATGAACTCCGAGGGCTGGAAGCGGATCACCCCTGGAATATTGATCCATCGCGTCGCGCCCATGGCGTTGTGGCCCATCACGTCCACCACGATCAACAGGAACACCCCTGCCAGGTAGGCCAGTGGCACCCAACGCGCCATGAAGCGTGGCTCGAGCTGGGCGATGATGAACATTGACACCAGCCCGATGCCGAACGAGCTGGCCTGTTTCATCAGCAGATCCCAGTTCTTGCCGCTGGCCGAATACAGTACGAACAGGCTGCCGGCGGCGAGCGTCAGCAGGATAAGCAGCAAGGGGCCGTCGATATGGATGCGCTGCAGGAAGCTGGCGCGCCTGCGCATCACGTCCTCGCTGGAGAGCATGCGGTCGAAGTTGTTCTTCACGGGGCCGATTCCTGGGCGACTGTAGCAGGGGCGAACTCGGGCTTGAGCCGGCCATTCTCGTCAAGCAGCCAGGCATCCATGACCTGGCGTACCACGGGGGCGGCGACGCCGGAGCCGGACTCGCCGTTCTCGACCATGACCGAGACCACGATCCTCGGGTCGTCGGCCGGGGCGAAGGCGACAAACAGGGCATGGTCGCGGTGTCGTTCCTGGAGTTTGTTGCGGTCGTACTTCTCGCCCTGCTTGATCGCCACTACCTGTGCGGTACCGCTCTTGCCGGCGATGCGGTACTGCGAGCCTATGGCGGCCTTGCGGGCGGTCCCGCGGGCGCCGTGCATCACCTGCTCCATGCCGTGGGTGACCCGAGCCCAGTCGGACTTGTCGCGCAGAACAATGTTTTCCATGGGGTTCTCGTCCACCGGTGGCTGGCCTTCTATGGTCTTGGCCAGGTGCGGGCGGTTCCACACGCCTTTGTTGGCGATCAGCGCGGTGGCCTGGGCCAGTTGCAGCGGCGTGGTCTGCATGTAGCCCTGACCAATGCCGAGAATCAGGGTTTCGCCGGGGAACCAGGCCTGGCGGCGGGTGGCGCGCTTCCATTCGCGGGACGGCATCAAGCCGGGCGACTCCTCGAACATGTCCAGGGCGACTTTCTGCCCGATACCGAACTTGTTCATGTAGCTGGACAGCCGGTCGATGCCCATCTTGTGCGCGAGATCGTAGAAGTACGTATCGTTTGACCGCATGATCGCCACATCCAGATCAACCCAGCCATCGCCGCTGCGGTTCCAGTTGCGATATTTGTGATCGTAGTTGGGCAGTTGGTAGTAACCCGGGTCGAACACCCGGCTGCCCGCCGTCACCACGCCACTGTCGAGCCCGGCGATCGCCACCGCAGGCTTGATGGTCGAGCCCGGCGGGTAGAGGCCGCGCAGCACGCGGTTGAACAGCGGTCGGTCGATCGAGTCGCGCAGTTCGGCGTAAGCCTTGAAGCCGATACCGGTGACGAATAGATTGGGGTCGAAACTCGGCTGGCTGACCATCGCCAGCACTTCGCCGGTGCGTGGATCGAGGGCGACGATGGCGCCACGGCGCCCTCCCAACGCCTGCTCGGCGGCTTCCTGCAGCTTGATGTCGAGGCTCAGGACAATATCCTTGCCCGGCTTCGGATCGGTACGCTTGAGCACCCGCAGTACGCGCCCCCGAGCGTTGGTCTCGACTTCCTCATAGCCCACTTGACCATGCAGTTCGTCTTCGTAGAAGCGCTCGATGCCGGTCTTGCCGATATGGTGGGTGCCGCTGTAGTTCACCGGGTCGAGTGTCTTGAGCTCCTTCTCGTTGATCCGCCCGACATAGCCCACCGAATGGGCGAAGTGCGCGCCCTGGGGATAGTGGCGGACCAGCTGCGCGGCCACTTCCACACCAGGCAGACGGAACTGGTTGACCGCGATGCGGGCAATCTGTTCTTCGTTGAGCTCGAACAGGATCGGCACCGGCTCGAATGGCCTGCGCCCCTGCTTCATGCGTTTCTCGAACAGGGCACGGTCGTCAGGGGTAAGCTCGAGCACCTCGACGATCACGTCCAGCACTTCCTGCCATTTGCCAGCATTGCCGGCGCGCTCGCGGGTCATCACCAGGCTGAAGCTGGGGCGGTTGTCGGCCACCACCACACCGTTGCGGTCGAAGATCAGCCCGCGGGTCGGCGGGATCGGCTGCACATGCACCCGGTTGTTCTCCGACAGCGTCGAGTGATAGTCGTACTGGATGACCTGCAGGTAATACAGCCGGGCGATCAATACGCAGACGAGCAGCACCACCGCCACGGCGCCCACGACGACGCGGTTGCGCACCAGGCGGGCGTCTTTCTCGTGGTCCTTAAGGCGGATCTGCTGCGGCATCGGACAGGCTTACAGGTTCATTTGTGGTAGGGATGCCCGGACAACACGGTCCAGGCGCGGTAGATCTGCTCGCCGATGAGTATCCTTACCAACGGGTGCGGCAACGTCAGCGGCGACAGCGACCAGCGCTGTTCGCTGCGCGCGCAGACTTCCGGCGCCAGCCCTTCCGGGCCGCCCACCATCAGGTTGACCGTGCGCGCATCCAGGCGCCAACGGTCCAGCTCGCCCGCCAGTTGCTCGGTACTCCAGGGCTTGCCATGGACCTCGAGGGTGACGATGCGTTCCCCAGGCTGCACCTTGCTCAGCATCGCCTCGCCCTCCTGACGGATCAGGCGGGCGACATCGGCGTTCTTGCCGCGGGTGTTCAGCGGGATTTCCACCAGCTCCAGCGCAAGCTCGGGGGGCAGGCGCTTGGCATATTCATGCCAGCCTTCCTCGACCCACTTGGGCATGCGCGAGCCGACCGCGATCAGACGCAGACGCACGGCGCTTCCTTATTCCCGGTCTTTGAGCTTGTCGGTGAAGTAGTCGCTGGCGTTTTCCGGGCTGTGGTGCTTGGCATCGGCGGCACGGCTCTGCTCGGCGCCCAACCACAGGCGCTCCAGGTCGTAGAACTGGCGGGCAGCGGCAGTCATCATGTGCACGATGACGTCGTTCAGGTCCAGCAGCACCCAGTCGCTGTCGCCCTTGCCTTCTTCACCCAGCGGCTGTGCGCCTTGTTTCTTGACCGCTTCACGGACCTTTTCCAGCATCGCGTTGATCTGGCGGTTGGAGGTACCGGTGGCAATGATCATGTAGTCGGTCAGGCTGTGCTTTTCACGCACGTCGATGACCTGGATGTCCTGGGCCTTGACGTCCTCCAGAGCCGTGATGGTCAGTTTGACCAGCTCTTCGCCACTGATGCCATTGATTTTCTGCTTGCTCATATAAAACTCGTTCAACTCGTTGGATGAGGCGCCCACTGGCGCCGTCAGTTGGACACACGATACAGGTCGTGTGCCTCGATATAGGCCAGTACTGCGTCCGGCACCAGGAACCGCACCGACTTGCCGCTGGCCAGCAGCTGTCGGATTTGCGTGGCGGACACCGCAAGCGGAGTCTGCCAGACGAACGAAATGTGCCCCGCCGGGCCGGACATGGCGGTGGGATCGCTCTCCGAGCGCGCCGCCAGCAGGTTGCGCAGCTCGTCAGGGGGTTCGACATCGGCATCCGGGCGTTGCAGCACCAGGATGTGACAGTGTTGCAGCAGCTCTTCCCAGCGATGCCAGCTGGGCAGGCCGCAGAATGCGTCCCAGCCCAGCACCAGGAACAACTGGTCGTGCGCGCTCAGTTCGCCGCGGATCGACTCCAGTGTGTCGATGGTGTACGACGGCTTGTCGCGGGCCAGCTCGCGGGCGTCCACGCTCAGGCGCTCGACACCCTGCACGGCGCCGCGCACCATGGCCAGGCGATCCTGCGCGGCCACCTGCGGGGTGTCGCGGTGAGGCGGCCGGGCGTTGGGCAGCAGGCGCAGTTCGTCCAGGCACATGAATTCGGCCACTTCCAGCGCACTGCGCAGGTGACCGATATGCACCGGGTCGAAGGTGCCGCCGAGAATGCCGACGCGCCGGACTGCGACAGGGTTGCTCAACTCAGCACGGCTCCTGGCCGCGCAGCTGGCCATCGCCGATCACCACGTACTTCTCGCAGGTCAGGCCTTCCAGGCCGACTGGGCCGCGGGCATGCAACTTGTCGGTGGAGATACCGATTTCCGCGCCCAGGCCGTATTCGAAGCCGTCGGCGAAGCAGGTCGGGGTGTTGAGCATGACCGATGCCGAGTCGACCTCGGCCATGAAGCGCCGGGCCTGGCCCTGGTGCTCGGTGATGATCGAATCGGTGTGGTGCGAGCCGTAATGGTTGATGTGCTCGATGGCCTGCTCCAGGCCGTCGACAACGCGGATCGACAGGATCGCGTCGAGGTATTCAGTGTGCCAGTCGTCTTCGCTGGCTGGCTTGACGGCGATGAACGCCCGGGTGCGCTCGCAACCGCGCAGCTCGACGCCCTTGTCCTGGAAACGGCGGGCCATTTCCGGCAGGAAGCGCTCGGCCACCGACTGATCCACCAGCAGCGTCTCCATGGCGCCGCAGATACCGTAACGGTAGGTCTTGGCGTTGAAGGCAACGCGCCAGGCCTTGTCCAGATCGGCGTGGGCATCGACGAAGATGTGGCAGATACCGTCCAGGTGCTTGATCACCGGTACCCGGGCATCGCGGCTGATGCGTTCGATCAGGCCGCGGCCGCCACGGGGCACGATGACATCGACGAATTCCGGCATGCTGATCAGCGCGCCCACGGCTTCGCGGTCGGTGGTCTCGACCACCTGCACCACTGCCGGCGGCAGGCCGGCCTCGGCCAGGCCCCGCTGGATGCAGGTGGCGATGGCACGGTTGGAATGGATGGCTTCGGAGCCGCCGCGCAGGATGGTGGCGTTGCCCGACTTCAGGCACAGGCTGGCGGCATCGATGGTCACGTTGGGGCGCGACTCGTAGATGATACCGATCACCCCCAGCGGCACGCGCATCTTGCCGACCTGGATCCCCGACGGGCGGTGGCTCATGTCGCGGATGGCGCCGACCGGGTCCGGCAGGCTGGCCACCTGGCGCAGGCCGGTGATCATGCCGTCGATGCGCGCCGGGGTCAGCGCCAGGCGCTCGAGCAGCGCGGGTTCCAGGCCGTTCTTGCGGCCATTGGCCAGGTCCTGTTCGTTGGCTGCGGTGAGCGCGTCGCGGGCCGCGTCGAGAGCGTCGGCGGCGGCCTGCAGGGCGCGGTTCTTCTGCGCGGTGCTGGCACGGCCGATCACCCGCGAGGCCTCACGGGCGGCGCGACCCAGGCGGGTCATGTAGTCAAGAACGGACTCGGTCATGGGTTCGGTGTCTTGGCAAAGGGGAAATCGGCTGATTATAACTGGAGCGCTCGGGTACGCCCAGCGGCGGGTGGCGGATGGTAGAAAATGGCTGCCGCCAATACGTAGGAAAGATGTAACCACCCGTATCGAAACACACCTCAGCGTCATCGCGGGGCAAGCCCGCTCCCACGCCCTACGGGGCATGCAGCCATTTGCGTGGGAGCGGGCTTGCCCCGCGATAGCGTCAACTTGATTCAGCCTCGATTAAGCCATTCATTGCTATCATCCCCGCCTTCACAGCCACGAACCGCCCGTATGTCCGCCCCAGCCCCCTGCCCGGCCCGCGCCCTGCCCGACAGTTTCTTCGATCGCGATGCGCAGACCCTCGCCCGCGACCTGCTGGGCAAGGTCATCCGTCACCGCCAGGGCGACCTCTGGCTGGCGGCGCGCATCATCGAAACCGAGGCCTACTACCTCACCGACAAGGGCAGCCATGCGTCCCTGGGCTTCACCGAGAAGCGCAAGGCGCTGTTCCTCGATGGCGGGCATATCTACATGTACTACGCCCGCGGCGGCGATTCGCTGAATTTCAGCGCCCAGGGCCCGGGCAACGCGGTGCTGATCAAGTCCGCCTACCCCTGGATCGACGCCATCTCCGACGCCAACAGCCTGGCCCGGATGCAACTGAACAACCCCGACACCAGCGGCAACCTGCGCCCACCCGAGCGCCTGTGCAACGGCCAGACCCTGCTGTGCCGCGCCATGGGCCTGAAGGTACCGCACTGGGATGCCCGGCGCTTCGACCCTGAGCGCCTGTACGTCGAGGACTGCGGCATCGAGGTACCCCGGGTGATCAAGACCACGCGCCTGGGCATTCCCCATGGCCGCGACGAACACCTGCCCTATCGCTTCGTAGACGCCGAATTCGCGCGTTTCTGCACCCGAAACCCGCTGCGGCGCGGCCAGGTCGAAGGGCAAGATTTCTTCATGCTTGAACAAGGAAACTGAACCATGGGCCAATGGCTGGACAGCCTGACCACCTGGCTTGGCGCCAACCCTCAGTGGCTGGGCCTGGCAATCTTCCTCGTGGCCTGCGTCGAATGCCTGGCCATCGCCGGCATCATCGTGCCTGGCACCGTGCTGCTGTTCGCCGTCGCCGTGCTGGCCGGCAGCGGCACCTTCAGCCTGGGCGAAACGCTATTGCTGGGTTTCCTCGGTGGCATGCTCGGCGACGCGATCTCTTATGCCATCGGCAAGTACTTCCACCAGAACATCCGCCGCCTGCCGTTGCTGCGCAGCCACCCGGAGTGGATTGGCAGCGCCGAGGCGTACTTCCAGCGCTATGGTATCGCCAGCCTGCTGGTCGGCCGCTTCATCGGCCCGCTGCGGCCGATGCTGCCGATGGTCGCCGGTATGTTCGATATGCCCCTGCCGCGCTTCATCGCGGTCAGCCTGGTGGCTGGCGCCGGTTGGTCGGTGGCCTACCTGCTGCCCGGCTGGGCCACCGGCGCGGCGATGCGCCTGCCACTGCCGGAAGGCTTCTGGCTGGACGCGGGGATTGTCATGGGCACCCTGGCGGTGCTGATCGGCCTGAGCCTGAGCACCAGCATCCGCGATCAACGCCACGGCACCCGCCTGATCGCCGCCCTCAGCGGCCTGGCGGTAGCAGCGCTGTTCATCGGCTGGCGCTATTTGAGCGAATTCGACCAGGGCGTGATGACCCTGGTGCAGGAGCACCGCAGCCAGGCCATCGACGGCGCCGTGGTGGTGATCACCCGCCTGGGCGACTTCCGTACCCAGTTCTTCCTCGGTGGCTTGCTCACGGGCCTGCTGCTGCTGGCCCGGCAATGGCGCCACGCGCTGTTCGCCGGCGCGACACTGATCGGTACAGCCCTGGCCAACGGCACGCTGAAATGGCTGTTCGCCCGCGCCCGCCCCGAGGTGTTGACCGACCCGCTGACCAGCTACAGCATGCCCAGCGGGCATAGCTCGGCATCGTTCGCCTTCTTCCTGGTGCTGGCAGTGCTGGCCGGGCGCGGCCAGCCGCCGCGCATGCGCCTGACCTGGGTGCTGCTGGGATGCATTCCGGCCCTGGCCATCGCACTGTCGCGGGTATACCTGGGCGCGCACTGGCCAACCGATATCCTCGCCGGCGCGCTGCTGGCATGCTGCGTGTGCGCGCTGAGCCTGACCCTGGTGCAATATCGCCAGCCGCTCACGGCGCTGCCGCAGCGGGTATGGTGGCTGGTATTGCCAGCGTGCATCGCGTTGCTGACGTTCTTTGCCCTGCACGCGCTGCCCAAGGCGTTGCTGCGCTACCAATACTGACGGCCATCCCCGGGCAGCCCGCTCCTACCGAACATCGGAGCGGGCCTGGATGGTTCAGGCGAACAACTCGCCCTGGATCCGTTCCAGCAATGCCTGGATCGCCTCCAGCCTCAACTGCGGCGAGTCGATGGCCAGCAGGTCGAGCTTGTCCTCTTCCACGAACGGCAACAGGTAGGCCAACTGGTTGGCCAACGCCTGTCGCCCGTCGACATCCCGCGGCATGTCCAGCGCCTCGACCATCGGGTGTTCGCCCAGGGCCAGCAGCAGCGCCAGCAGGTCATCGTCCTGCTCCTGCAGCGGCCCATCCGCCAGTTCCGACAGCCACTGCACCTGGCCGACCATCAACTGGTCCTTCTGCACCTCGGTGCGCTCGACACGAAAACGCCGCACGCCCTCTACGCGGATGCCCAGCAGGCCGTTGTCCTGCTGCACGAAGTCGCGGATCAGCGCCTCGCAGCCGACCGACGCCACCACCGGCGCCGCCTTGCCCACCTGCTCGCCTTCCAGGATGCATACCACGCCAAAGCCTTCACCCTGCTTCATGCAACGGCCGATCATGTCCAGGTAGCGCGCCTCGAAGATCTGCAGATCGAGCAGGCAACCGGGGAACAGCACGGTATTGAGGGGAAACAGCGGTAATGTCATGTCGATTCCTCAAGCCACCAGGCTGACCGCCAACGGCAGGAACACCGCCGTGGCCACCCCCATCAGGCTCATCGCCAGCGCGGCGAAGGCGCCGCATTCGTCACTTTCCTGCAAAGCCACCGATGTGCCCACCGCGTGAGCGGTGACGCCCAGCGCCATGCCCCGGGCCTCGGGGCTGAGCACGCCGAAGCGGCTTAGCAGCGCCGGGCCGAAGATCGCACCGATCACCCCGGTGATCAGCACGAACACCGCGGCGAGGGCCGCCACACCACCAATCTGCTCGGCCACCAGCATGGCAATCGGCGAGGTAACCGACTTCGGCGCCATGGTCATCAGGATCATGTGCTCGGCGCCAAACCACCAGCCCAGCGCCAGACACGCCACGGTGGCGAACAGGCCTCCGATTACCAGCGTAGTAAATGTCGGCCAGAACAGCTGGCGGATCCGCCGCAGGTTCAGGTAGAGCGGCACCGCCAAGGCCACGGTGGCCGGGCCCAGGAGAATGTTCATGATCTCGGTGCTCTTGCGGTACTCGGCGTAGTCGATGCCGCAGACAAGCAGGATGCCGATCACCCCCAGCATCGACACCAGCACCGGTTGCAGGAAGATCCAGCGGGTCTTTTCATAACCTGCCAGCACCAGCTGGTAGGCGGCCAAGGTGATGCCGATGCCGAACAGCGGATGGTGGATGACCGCGTCGAGCGCGCCTTGCCAATCGAGGGTCATGGCTGCTCCTCGTGCTTGCCCTGGCGCTGGATGAGTTTCTGCATCAGCACGCCGACGAACACCAAGGTGGCCAGGCAGGAAATCAACAGCGCCCCGACGATGGCCCAGAAGTCCGCCGCAATGTCCCTGGCATAGACCATCACCCCCACCGCCGGCGGCACCAGCAGCAGCGGCAGGTAGCGCAGCAGGCTGCCAGCGGCCTCGTTGAGCGGCTGGCCGACTTCGCCACGAACCATCAGGAACACCAGCAGCAGCAACAGGCCGATGATGGGTCCGGGCAGGATGTGCAGGAACAAATGGTTGATCGCCGTTCCCAGCAACTGGAACAGCACCAGCCAGGTCAGACCACGCAACAGCATAGGGACCTCCGTCAGAACATGGCGGCCATTATAAGCACGCTAAGCAATTGCCTATAAGGCGATATTCGGCGAAAAACGGGCAACTTGACTGAAACGGTGCAGCGTGCTGATCTTGAACATTCGTACCAAATGACAATCTGGAGATGTCGCGATGCCCTATGTACCCGTTACAGAGCTTTCGCAGTACGTTGGCAAGGAGCTGGGCCGTTCCCAATGGCTGAAGATCGACCAAGAACGCATCAATCTGTTCGCCGAAGCCACCGGCGATTTCCAGTTCATCCATGTCGATCCGGTGAAAGCGGCCAAGACCCCGTTCGGCAGCACCATCGCCCATGGCTTCCTTACCCTGTCGCTGATCCCCAAGCTGATGGAAGACATTCTCGTGCTGCCCGAAGGGCTGAAG
This sequence comes from Pseudomonas sp. WC1, assembly GCF_050586565.1. NCBI lineage: Bacteria > Pseudomonadati > Pseudomonadota > Gammaproteobacteria > Pseudomonadales > Pseudomonadaceae > Pseudomonas > Pseudomonas sp. WC1. Next base: position 53,224 of record NZ_JBOBDQ010000006.1, on the reverse strand, counting down.
ATGGTGGTCAACTACGGCTTGGACAGTGTGCGTTTCATCCAGCCGGTGAAGGTCGACAGCCAGGTACGACTCAAAGTCGACCTGACCGACGCTACCGAGAAGAAGCCCGGGCAATGGCTGCTCAAGGCCACGGTCACCCTTGAAATCGAAGGCGAAGAGAAGCCGGCCTACATCGCCGAACCACTGTCACTCTGCTTCGTCTGATCACCACACCGCGCCTGGTGCAGACGCACGGGGCGCGCAGCGCCCCAATTCACGGCCTGGCGTATTCTGCGGCATACTCGGCGCATCGTTTTCCCCGGAAGCCGCCATGCGCCCCCTGCTCCCTCTCACCCTGATCCTGCTGCTCGCCGCCTGTGGCGAAGGCGAATCCCTGTCTCCGCCGGACGCGCGCCTGCCCGATGGCGGTCGCTACCGTGGCCAGGTGGTGAACGGCCTGCTGCAGGGCGAGGGGCGTATCGACTACCCCAACGGCAGCTGGTACGCCGGCAACTTCAAGGATGGCCAGTGGCACGGCCAAGGTGAATGGCATGGCAGCAACGGCGAGGTCTACCGTGGACAGTTCAGTGAAGGCCTGTTCCAGGGCCTGGGCGACCTGACCACGCCCGGCAGCCACTACGCCGGCACCTTCAAGCATGGCCGCCGGGATGGCGAAGGCACCCTCAAGCAACACGACCAGACCTACCGCGGCCAGTTCAAGGACGACCAGTACGAAGGCGCGGGGCAGTTGGAGCTGGCTGACGGCAGCCGCTACCAGGGCCTGTTCGCCAAGGGCAAGCCGAACGGTGCCGGGGTACGCAGCGATGCCAGCGGCAACCAGTTCAGCGGCCACTTCATCGAGGGCCAACTACAGGGTGCCGGCACCTACGACAGCGCCGACGGCGAACAGTACATCGGCGAGTTCAAGGACAATCGCCTCGAGGGCCGTGGCCGCTACGAGAGCGCCGAAGGCGACGTCTGGATCGGCGACTTCAAGGACGGATCGCTGACCGGCCAGGGCGAACTGCTGGGCAGCGATGGCAGCCGCTACAAGGGTGGCTTCCGTGACTGGCGCTTCGCTGGCACCGGCACCTTGCAACTGGCCGACGGTAGCCAGTATGTCGGCGGTTTCGCCGACGATGCCTACCACGGGCGTGGCAAGCTGACCCACCCGGATGGTCGCAGCGAAGCCGGCACCTGGGTCAACGGCGTGCGCGTGCGCGACGCCCAGGGCAAGCTTTTGCCCGACCCGCTCGACCTTGCCCTGCTCAACCAGGGCAAGCTGCTGGCCGACGCCCTGGCCAAGGTGCCGGCGTCGATCCCGCCGGTGCAGCTGTACAGCCTGGTGGTGGCCGGCGACGGCCAGCAGAGCGTGTTCCTGCGCGAAGCCGACTATGTCAGCAACATGCTCAAGGTGCGTTTCGGCGCCCATGGCCAGGTCACCCTGGTCAACCACCGCGACCACCTGGCCGATCGGCCCATGGCCACCCGCGAGAACCTCACCCGCGCCGCCCGCACCCTGGCCGAGCGCAGCGGCCCCGAGGACCTGGTGTTCATCTACCTGACCAGCCATGGCAGCCACGATCACCAACTGGTGCTCGACCAGCCACGCCTGCAACTGGCCGATTTGTCCGCCGACGAGCTGGCCAGCGCCCTTGCCCCGCTGAAGGACCGCGACAAGGTGATCGTCATCTCCGCCTGCTATTCCGGTGGCTACATCGCCCCGCTCAAGGACGACCGCACCCTGGTCATGACCGCCGCCCGGCCTGACCGGGTGTCATTCGGCTGTTCGGAAGAGGCCGACTTCACCTACTTCGGCGACGCCCTGTTCGCCCAGGCGTTGAACCAGACCGACGATCTGAAACAGGCGTTTGAACTGGCGCGGCAAAGCGTTGCCGAACGAGAACGAAGGGAAGGTTTCGAAGCCTCTGAGCCGCAGCTCTGGGCGCCGCCGGCGGTGATCAGCCACTGGCAGCGTCTGCGCCGCCAACAAGCCGAGCACGCCCTGCGCAATGAAGCCCAGCCAGCTTCGGGGGATCAGGCAAAAAACCCTGGTGCCCACTAAGCTGTGTAGTAACGAGGGAGAGACACCATGTACCTGACGCCTCAGCATGTCCTGCTTGCCGGTGCCACGGGTCTGACAGGTGAACACCTGCTCGACCGCCTGCTCAACGAGCCCACCATCAGCCGCGTGCTGGCGCCCACGCGCCGCCCGCTGGCCGAGCACCCGCACCTGGAAAACCCGGTGGGTGACCCGGCCATGTTTCTCCCGCAACTGGCCGGCCGTGTCGACATCGCCTTCTGCTGCCTGGGCACCACGCTAAAGCAGGCCGGTTCCGAGACGGCCTTCCGCGCTGTGGACCTGGACATGGTCGTGGCCTTCAGCAAACGCGCCCGGGAGTTGGGCGCCCGCCATCTGCTGGTGATCAGCGCCCTGGGCGCCGATCCGAAGTCGTCGATCTTCTACAACCGGGTCAAGGGCGAGATGGAGGAAGCCCTAAAGCAGCAGGATTGGCCGCAATTGACCATCGTGCGGCCTTCACTGTTGCTGGGCGAGCGGATCGAGCCACGGCTGGGTGAGCGCATGGCCGCACCGTTCGCCCGCCTGATACCGGGCAAGTACCGCGGCATCGAGGCTTGCACCCTGGCCCGGGCGCTGTGGCGCCTGGCGCTGGAGGAGGAGGACGGGATTCGCGTGGTCGAGTCGGACGAGTTGCGCAAGCTGGGGAAGAAATAGTCAATCCTGAGCCGCCCCAATCGCCGGCAAGCCGGCTCCCACAAGTGATTGCGTAACCCTGTGGGAGCCGGCTTGCCGGCGATTGGGCTGCGCAGCAGCCCTTGGTTATCAAAGACCGCCCGTGGCGTTGAACCCCACCCCCGCCGCTGTCAGCAACGACAACGGCAGCAGCAGCGTATCGAGCAACGCGCTCCCAGGCAGGTCCAGCCCCGGATAGGCCGGTGCCTCGGCCCCGAACCGGTCCTCTGGGCAGCACCCGCCATTGATCACGTACAGGTCAAGCCGTGTCCCGGCATACACCACCGGCGCCCCGGGCTTGTTGGCATCCAGGGTGCGCACCGTGGCGCAGCCACCGAGCTGGGCCAGCATCAGCAGCCCCAGCACCAGCCGCCTCAATCATCGACCCCATGATGATGCTCGCCCCAGCGCGGCAGCATGTCCTGCGGGATATTCAGCAGGTTCAGGATGCGTGCCACGACGAAGTCGACCAGGTCGTCGATGGTCTGCGGCTGGTGGTAGAAGCCCGGCGCCGCCGGCAGGATCACCGCACCCATCTGCGACAGCTTGAGCATGTTCTCCAGGTGGATGGTCGAGAATGGTGCCTCGCGCGGAACCAGGATCAACTGACGACGTTCCTTGAGAGTCACGTCGGCCGCCCGCTCGATCAGGTTGTTGCAGGCACCGGTGGCAATCGCCGACAGGGTGCCGGTGGAACACGGCACCACCACCATCGCCGCCGGCGCGCCGGAGCCCGAAGCCACCGGCGACATCCAGTCCTCCTTGCCATACACGCGGATCTGCCCGTCGGCCGCGCCGGTGTACTCGGTCAGGAACGCCTGCATGGCCTGGGGCTTGGCTGGCAACACCACGTCGGTCTCTGTAGCCATCACCAGTTGCGCGGCCTTGGAGATGAGGAAATGCACCTCGCGGTCCTCGCGCACCAGGCAATCGAGCAGGCGCAGGCCATACTGCGCCCCGGAGGCGCCGGTCATGGCCAGGGTGATGCGTTCCGGTCCGCTCACTTCAGCGCCTCGGCCAGCTTGCCGTGCAGGCCGCCGAAGCCGCCGTTGCTCATGATCACCACATGGGTGCCCGGGCGGGCCTGGCCCTTGATGCGCTCGATGATCGCCTCGAGGCTGTCGGCCACCACGCTCGGCACCTTGCACTGCGCGGCGGTGCCGGCCAGGTCCCAGCCCAGGTTGGGCGGTGCGTACCAGATCACCTGGTCGGCGTCGTTGACGCTTTCCGGCAGGCCGTCGCGGTGCGCGCCCAGCTTCATGGAGTTGGAGCGCGGCTCGATCACCGCAATCACCGGCGCCTCGCCTACGCGCTTGCGCAGGCCATCGAGGGTAGTGGCGATGGCGGTCGGGTGGTGGGCGAAGTCGTCGTAGATGGTCACGCCGTTAACCTCGGCAACCAGCTCCATACGGCGCTTGACGCTCTTGAATGCGCTCAGGCCTTCGATACCCATGGCCGGTGCGACGCCGACATGGCGGGCAGCGGCCAGGGTGGCCAGGGCGTTGGCGACGTTGTGCTGGCCGGTCAGCGCCCAATCGACCACGCCCTGCGTCTGGCCTTCGAACAGCACTTCGAAGCGCGAGCCATCGGCGCTGAGCAGGCGCGCCTGCCACTGGCCACCCTCGCCCGTGGTCTGCACCGGGGTCCAGCAGCCCATGCCGATGACGCGCTCCAGCGCCTGCTCGGTGGTCGGGTGAATGACCAGGCCCTCATTGGGAATGGTGCGAACCAAATGGTGAAACTGCCGCTCGATGGACGCCAAGTCGGGGAAGATGTCCGCGTGATCGAACTCGAGATTGTTGAGGATCGCGGTACGCGGATGGTAGTGCACGAACTTGGAGCGCTTGTCGAAGAAAGCGCTGTCGTATTCGTCGGCCTCGACCACGAAGAACGGCGTATCGCCCAGGCGCGCCGACACCGAGAAGTTCTGCGGCACGCCGCCGATCAGGAAGCCCGGGCTCATGCCGGCGTGTTCCAGCACCCAGGCCAGCATGCTGCTGGTGGTGGTCTTGCCATGGGTGCCGGCCACGGCCAGTACCCAGCGGCCCTGCAGCACATGGTCGGCCAGCCACTGCGGGCCCGATACGTACGGCAGGCCCTTGTTCAGCACGTACTCCACCGCCGGGTTGCCCCGCGACATGGCGTTGCCAACCACCACCAGGTCGGGTGCTGGCTCCAGCTGGGCCGGGTCGTAGCCTTGGGTCAGCTCGATGCCCTGGGCCTCGAGCTGGGTGCTCATCGGCGGATACACGTTGGCGTCGGAGCCGGTGACGCGGTGGCCAAGGTCCTTGGCCAGCACCGCCAGCGAACCCATGAAAGTGCCACAAATACCGAGAATATGAATATGCATTATCGACCTCGCAAAACGTCGAGGCAGGGTAGCCCAGGGCGAGGGAAATCGCACCCGCTGTTTCGCTCAGCAGGCCTTGGCTATGCCATGTTTGCGCAGTTTTCGATACAAGGTATTGCGGCTGATGCCCAGGTGCTCGGCGACGTGGGTCATGTGCCAGTGGTTTGCCTCCAGGGCGCTGAGCAAGGCCTGGCGCTCGGCACTTTCGAGGGCGTGGGAGCGGGCTTGCCCCGCGATGGCGTCGGCAGTGCCACCGGTGTTGTCTGGTCGTGCGCCGTCGCGGGGCAAGTCGCATCGGCGCACCGCCGCTCCCACGTTGCGCACCACCAGCGGGAGATCCCGATACTCGACTCGCCCCTCCTCGCACAACGCCACCACGGTTCGCAGCACATTCCTCATTTGCCGCACGTTCCCCGGCCAGGCAAAATCCAGCAGCGCCTGCCGTGCCTTCGGTTCGATTTCGATGACCTGCCCTTCGGCCTCCTGTGCCAGCAGGAAATCCAGCAGCTGTACCTTGTCGCTGCGTTCGCGCAACGCCGGCAAGGCCACCTCCAGGCCGTTGAGCCGGTAGTAAAGGTCTTCGCGGAACCCGCCTTGCGCCACTCGCTCCAGCAGGTCACGGTGGGTGGCGCTGATGATCCGCACATCCACCGCCTGCGGCTCACCACCGATCGGCACCACCTGGCGCTCTTCCAGTACCCGCAGCAAGCGAGTCTGCAGCGCCAACGGCATGTCGCCGATCTCGTCCAGCAGCAAGGTGCCGCCATCGGCCTGCAGCAGCTTGCCGCGCATGCCTTCCTTGCGCGCACCGGTGAAACTGCCGCCGCGATAGCCGAACAGCTCGCTCTCGATCAGGCTCTCCGGAATCGATGCGCAGTTGATCGCCACGAACGGCTTGTCATGGCGTGCGCTGGCCTGGTGCACCGCCTGGGCAAAAGCTTCCTTGCCGCAACCGGTTTCGCCGCGCAACAGCAGCGGCACGTCACGTTCGAACACCCGCACGGCGCGGCGAAAGTCCTCGCGCAAGGCCGGATCGAGCAGGCAGATGCCCGGCGCAGCGGTCTGGGGCAAGGCCACCGGCACCGACCACACCGGTGCCCGCGCCTGGCCGCGCAGGCTGGCGAATACCTGGCGACCGTCGCGGGTATACAGCGGCCACGCGCTGCTGCCCTGGGGCGTGGCGCGGCTGAACAATTCGTCGTGGCTGCAGGCGAAGAACCTGTCCAATGGCTTGCCCAGCACTCCACCACGGATGGTCCCCAGCAGGTTCAACGCGCTCTGGTTGGCGGCGCAGATCCGCCCGTCGCCATCGAAGGCCAGCAGGCCCTCGCTGAACAGCCCGACCGACTCGGCCTGCAGGTGGAAACGCAGCAGCCATTGCTGCTCGAAGTGGCGCAGGAAGTAGCAGCTCTCGATCATCTTCGCCGACAGGTTGACCAGCGCCATGGTGTGGAACTGGCTCTGGCGCGAGACATCGGGCCGCGCCGACGACACATCGAGTACCGCCAGCAACTCGCCGTGTGGGTCGAATACCGGGCTGGCCGAGCAGGTCAGCCCGGTATGGCGGCCACGGAAGTGCTCGTCCTGGTGAATGGTCAGGGCTTGGCGCTCGACCAGGCAGGTACCGATACCGTTGGTGCCCTCGCGGGCCTCGCTCCAGTCGGCGCCGAGCCACAGCCCGGCACGCTCGAAGATGCGCCGCTCGCTGGGCGCGGTGACGCAGTTGAGGATCACCCCGCGAGCATCGGTCAGCAACACCGCGTGCCCGGCACCGGACAACTGCTGGTGCAGGCTGTTCATCTCGTTGTCGGCGATCTGCAGCACCTGGCGCAGGCGCTCGCGGCTCTCCAGCAGGCGGCCGTGTTCGAGCACCACCGGTGCCTGGACCCGCGCGGGGTCGAGGTGGTAGTCCTCCAGGCAACGTAGCCAGGAGCGGGCGATGGACGGGTCGCTGCCCGGCCCGCTGGTCTGGCCTTGGGCGACCGTGAGCACTTGCTGGGCATGGCGGCTGAACGGATTGCTCTGCATTTCTTGTTGTTCTCCGCAGATAGAGCGTGCCGTCAGCATCCTCCAGGCGTGGACGCTTTGCAACGTTGCACCGACCCTGCGGTCACGACCTGTGTCGCAAAGGGTACAAAGTGTCACCCTGGCCGTGCCGAGGCTGGCACAGGTCATTTCGATAGCAGCGCCGCCCTTGACCCAAGTCATTGATACACAAGGGCCTCCAGGCGCTGGCCCGACCTTTGCTCTACGCTTGGTAACTCCGCAACAATCACAAAGACCAGGAGACACATCATGCGTTATGCACATCCCGGCACCGAAGGCGCGAAGGTCAACTTCAAGAGCCGCTACGGCAACTACATCGGTGGTGAGTTCGTGGCGCCGGTGAAGGGGCAGTATTTCGAGAACACCTCCCCGGTCAACGGCAAGCTGATCGCCGAGTTCCCCCGCTCCACCGCCGAAGACATCGAAAAGGCCCTCGACGCGGCCCACGCTGCCGCCGATGCCTGGGGCCGCACTTCGGTTCAGGACCGTTCCAACGTCCTGCTGCGCATCGCCGACCGCATCGAACAGAACCTTGAGTTGCTGGCCATCACCGAAACCTGGGACAACGGCAAGCCGATCCGCGAGACCCTCAACGCCGACATCCCACTGGCGGTCGATCACTTCCGCTACTTCGCCGGCTGCATCCGCGCCCAGGAAGGCGGCGCCGCCGAGATCAACGAAAACACCGTGGCCTATCACATCCACGAGCCGCTGGGCGTGGTCGGGCAGATCATCCCGTGGAACTTCCCGCTGCTGATGGCCGCCTGGAAGCTCGCCCCGGCCCTCGCTGCCGGCAACTGCGTGGTGCTCAAGCCCGCCGAGCAGACCCCATTGGGCATCAGCGTGCTGATGGAACTGATCGGCGACCTGCTGCCCAAGGGCGTGCTCAACGTGGTGCAAGGCTATGGCCGTGAAGCGGGCGAAGCCCTGGCCACCAGCAAGCGCATCGCCAAGATCGCCTTCACCGGCTCCACTCCGGTCGGCGCGCACATCATGAAATGCGCCGCCGAGAACATCATCCCCTCCACCGTCGAACTGGGCGGCAAGTCGCCGAACGTGTACTTCGAGGACATCATGCAGGCCGAGCCGAGCTTCATCGACAAGGCGGCCGAAGGCATGGTGCTGGCGTTCTTCAACCAGGGCGAGGTGTGCACCTGCCCTTCGCGTGCCCTGGTGCAGGAATCGATCTACCCGCAGTTCATGGAAGTGGTGATGAAGAAGGTGCTGCAGATCAAGCGCGGCGACCCGCTGGACACCGACACCATGGTCGGCGCCCAGGCCTCGCAGCAGCAGTTCGAGAAGATCCAGTCCTATCTCAAGATCGCCCAGGAAGAGGGCGCCGAGCTGCTGACCGGCGGCAAGGTGGAGCAACTCGAAGGCGCGCTGGCCAGCGGTTACTACATCCAGCCGACCCTGCTCAAAGGCAACAACAAGATGCGCGTGTTCCAGGAGGAGATCTTCGGCCCAGTGGTCAGCGTCACCACCTTCAAGGACGAGGCCGAGGCCCTGGCGATTGCCAACGACACCGAGTTCGGCCTGGGCGCCGGCGTGTGGACCCGCGACATCAACCGCGCCTATCGCATGGGTCGCGGCATCAAGGCCGGCCGCGTATGGACCAACTGCTACCACCTGTACCCGGCGCATGCCGCGTTCGGTGGCTACAAGAAGTCCGGTGTCGGCCGTGAAACCCACAAGATGATGCTCGACCACTACCAGCAGACCAAGAACCTGCTGGTGAGCTACGACATCAACCCGCTGGGCTTCTTCTAGATCGTGGATTAGGGCTGCTTTGCAGCCCTTTCGCCGCGGTTCGTCGCCACGACAAGCCGGCTCCCACAGGGACTGCGCATTGCTCTGTGGGAGCTGGCTTGCCAGCGATGAAGCAACCACCGTTATCAGGCCATTTGCGGTTGCCGTGCAGCACCTGCTCTGGCTCGCTTCCTGCAGTACCTATCACCATCGGCCCGGAACCCTTCCGGCCACCAAGAAGAAAAACAGGTGAATCCATGCCAAGCGATCATTCCGCCGGCGCGCCGGCAAGCTCCTCCGTCGACTTCGAAAAGGTCGGCTCGGACTATTTCCAGCAACGTGAACTGAAGAAAGGCGCCGCCGGCTGGGTCCTGCTGGTGGGCCTGGGCGTGGCCTATGTGATCTCCGGCGACTACGCCGGCTGGAACTTCGGCCTGGCACAAGGCGGCTGGGGCGGCATGTTCCTCGCCACCCTGCTGATGGCCACCATGTACCTGTGCATGTGCTTTTCTCTGGCGGAACTGTCGTCGATGATCCCCACCGCCGGCGGCGGCTACGGCTTCGCCCGCAGCGCCTTCGGCCCCTGGGGCGGCTTCCTCACCGGCACGGCGATCCTCATCGAGTACGCCATCGCGCCCGCAGCCATCGCCGTGTTCATCGGTGCCTACTGCCAGTCGCTGTTCGGTATCGGCGGCTGGATGATCTACCTGGCCTTCTACATCGTGTTCATCGGCATCCACATCTTCGGGGTCGGCGAGGCGCTGAAGCTGATGTTCATCATCACCGCAGTCGCCGCCATCGCCCTGGCCGTATTCCTGATCGGCATGGTGCCGCATTTCGATGCAGCGAACCTGTTCGACATCGCCAAGACCGACGCCGTCGGTGCCAGCAGCTTCCTGCCGTTCGGCTATGTCGGGGTCTGGGCGGCGATCCCCTATGCGATCTGGTTCTTCCTCGCGGTCGAAGGCGTGCCACTGGCCGCCGAAGAGACCAAGAACCCTAAGCGTGACCTGCCCCGTGGCCTGATCGGCGCGATGCTGGTGCTGCTGGCCTTCGCCTTGTTGATCCTGGTGGTCGGCCCCGGTGGCGCCGGTTCCGAAGCCCTCAAGGCCTCGGGCAACCCGCTGGTCGAGGCGCTGTCGAAGGCCTACGGCGGTTCGACCTGGATGGGCGGCTTCGTCAACCTGGTGGGCCTGGCCGGCCTGATCGCCAGTTTCTTCTCGATCATCTATGCCTATTCGCGGCAGATCTTCGCCCTTTCCCGCGCGGGCTACCTGCCACGCAAGCTGTCCGAAACCAACAAGAGCAAGGCCCCAGTGCTGGCCCTGGTGATCCCCGGGATCATCGGCTTCGCCCTGTCGCTGACCGGCCAGGGCGACCTGCTGATCCTGGTGGCGGTGTTCGGCGCCACGCTGTCCTACGTGCTGATGATGGCCGCGCACATTACCCTGCGTATCCGTCGCCCTAAAATGGAGCGTCCGTACCGCACCCCCGGCGGCATCTTCACTTCAAGCGTGGCCCTGGTGCTGGCCTGCATCGCCGTGGTCGCCGGTTTCCTGGTCGACCCCCGGGTGGTGATTGGCGCCGCGGTGATCTATGCAGTATTAATTGCCTACTTTGCGTTCTACAGCCGCCACCACCTGGTGGCCGGTACACCGGAAGAGGAATTCGCCGCGATCCAGAAGGCCGAAGAGGCCCTGCACTGATTGCCGACTTGCGCCGCAGGCCAGTCCTGCGGCGCCCTGGAGATTCTGTATGGCAAGTTTCACGCATACCGTGGGCCACCAGGTCTACCGCTTCGACAGCCTCAAGGACGTGATGGCCAAGGCCAGCCCGGCACGCTCGGGCGACTACCTGGCCGGCGTCGCCGCCAGTAACGACGGCGAGCGGGTGGCCGCGCAGATGGCCCTGGCCAACATCCCGCTCAAGCATTTTCTCAGCGAAGCGCTGATCCCCTACGAACAGGACGAAGTCACCCGCCTGATCATCGACACCCACGACACCGCAGCCTTCGCCACGGTCAGCCACCTGACCGTCGGCGGCTTGCGCGACTGGCTGCTCAGCGACCAGGCCGACGAACACAGCCTCAGGGCCCTGGCCCCTGGCTTGACGCCGGAAATGGCCGCCGCGGTGTCGAAGATCATGCGCGTGCAGGACCTGGTGCTGGTGGCGCAGAAGATCCGCGTGGTCACCGCGTTCCGCGGCACCATGGGGCTGCGCGGGCGGCTGTCGACCCGCCTGCAGCCCAACCACCCCACCGACGAGCCGGCCGGTATCGCCGCGAGCATTCTCGACGGCCTGCTGTACGGCAACGGCGATGCGATGATCGGCATCAACCCGGCCACCGACAGCATCGCCTCGATCTGCGCGCTGCTGGAAATGCTCGACGCCATCATCCAACGTTACGACATCCCCACCCAGTCGTGCGTGCTGACCCACGTCACCACCTCGATCGAGGCGATCAACCGCGGTGTGCCGCTGGACCTGGTGTTCCAGTCCATCGCCGGCACCGAGGCGGCCAACGCCGGCTTCGGCATCAATCTCAACGTGCTGCAGGAAGGCTACGAGGCCGGCCTGTCACTCAAGCGCGGCACGGTCGGGCAGAACCTGATGTACTTCGAGACCGGCCAAGGCAGCGCCCTGTCGGCCAACGCCCACCACGGTGTCGACCAGCAGACCTGCGAAACCCGCGCCTACGCCGTGGCCCGCCACTTCAAGCCGTTCCTGGTCAACACCGTGGTTGGCTTCATCGGCCCTGAGTACCTGTACAACGGCAAGCAGATCATCCGCGCCGGCCTCGAGGACCACTTCTGCGGCAAGCTGCTGGGCGTGCCGATGGGCTGCGACATCTGCTACACCAACCACGCCGAGGCCGACCAGGACGACATGGACACCCTGCTGACCCTGCTGGGCGTGGCCGGGATCAATTTCATCATGGGCATCCCCGGCTCCGACGACATCATGCTCAACTACCAGACCACCTCGTTCCACGACGCGCTCTATGCCCGCCAGACCCTGGGCCTCAAGCCCGGGCCGGAATTCGAGGCGTGGCTGGAACGTACCGGCATCTTCACCCAGGCCGATGGCCGCATCCGCTTCGGCGACAACCTGCCGCCGGCCTTCCGCCAGGCCCTGGCACAGCTGGCCTAGAGGTAAGCATGGAACGACACGCACCCACCCCCGACAACCCCTGGCTGGCCCTGCGCAACCTCACCCCCGCGCGTATCGCCCTCGGGCGCACCGGTATCAGCCTGCCGACCGGCGCCCAGCTGGACTTCCAGTTCGCCCACGCCCAAGCCCGCGACGCCGTGCACTTGCCGTTCGACCACGTCGGCCTGCGTCAGCAGCTCGGCGACCGTGGCCGCGACAGCCTGCTGCTGCACAGCGCCGCCAGCGACCGCCACCAGTATCTGCAACGCCCGGACCTGGGCCGGCGCCTGAACGAGGACTCGGCCCAGTGCCTGCGCGAGCACGCCCAGGCCAACCCCGGCGGCGTAGACCTGGCGATCGTCGTGGCCGATGGCCTGTCGGCGCTGGCCGTGCACCGCCACACCCTGCCCTTCCTGAGCCGCTTCGAGGAACAGGCCGCCGCCGATGGCTGGAGCAGCGCCCCGGTGATCCTGGTGGAGCAAGGCCGGGTCGCGGTGGCCGACGAAGTGGGCGAACTGCTCGGCGCGCGGATGACGGTGATGCTGATCGGCGAACGCCCGGGCCTGAGTTCACCCGACAGCCTGGGCCTGTACTTCACCTACGCGCCGAAGGTCGGCCTGACCGACGCCTACCGCAACTGCATCTCCAATGTGCGCCTGGAAGGCCTGAGCTACGGCATGGCCGCTCATCGCCTGCTGTACCTGATGCGCGAGGCCTGCAGGCGCCAGCTGTCGGGGGTGAATCTGAAGGACGAAGCCGAGGTCCATAGTATCGACAGCGAAGACTCTGCCGGGAAAAGCGGAAACTTCCTGCTCGGTGAAGGGTAAAAAACATGTCACCGAAGGCGGATTGCGCTTCTAGCCTGCTTTAGGCAGCATGCCAGTGGACGCTGCTGGCAATCCGCCGTATTCCCAATGGACTCAGAGGCCCGCCCATGCGCATCATCCAGGCAACCTTGGAACACCTCGACCTGCTCACCCCGCTGTTCGTGAAATACCGCGAGTTCTATGGGCAACTGCCTTACCCGGACAGTTCGCGGGCCTTCCTTGAGAAGCGCCTCAAGCGCAAGGAGTCGATCATCTACCTGGCCCTGCCGGATGATGGCGATGACCGCCTGATGGGCTTCTGCCAGCTCTACCCGAGCTTCTCGTCGCTGTCGCTCAAGCGCGTGTGGATCCTCAACGATATCTACGTCGCCGAAGACTCGCGGCGCATGCTGGTGGCAGACAACCTGATGCGCGAGGCCAAGAAGATGGCCAAGAAATCCAACGCCGTGCGCATGCGCGTGTCCACCAGCAGCGACAACGAAGTGGCTCAGAAGACCTACGAATCCATGGGCTTTCGCAAAGACACCGAGTTCGAGAACTACATCCTGCCGATCAGCCAGGATTGAGCAAGCCACGTACCGTGGGAGCGGGCTTGTAGCGCGATTGCCGCGATGGCCCCAGCGCGGGGCAAGCCCGCTCCCATGGACACGAACGCGATCCCACAGTCGTAACCCCTCGCTACAAACTCTCCGGGCACGATCTGGACTTCGCCGTATAATCCCCCTCCTGTCATGTGCGAAAAGTTACCGGCACAACCGGTAAACCCTCCCCAACCATGGCGCTGTCCGTCATCGCGTGCCCGTGGAAGCGGGTCAAGAACACAGGTGCTGTACATGGATTTCAACCCGCTGGACCTCATCCTGCATCTCGATGCCTACCTCGATCTGCTGGTCAACAACTACGGTCCCTGGATCTACGCCATCCTTTTCGCCGTGATCTTCTGCGAGACCGGCCTGGTGGTCATGCCGTTCCTGCCGGGTGACTCGCTGCTGTTCATCGCCGGCGCTGTGGCCGCCGGTGGGGGGATGGACCCGGCGCTGCTGGCCGGCCTGCTGATGGCCGCGGCGATTCTCGGCGACAGCACCAACTACGTGATCGGGCGCACGGCGGGCGAACGCCTGTTCCGCAACCCCAACTCGAAGATTTTCCGCAAGGACTACCTGCAGCGCACCCACGTCTTCTACGAGCGCCATGGCGGCAAGACCGTCACCCTGGCGCGCTTCCTGCCGATCCTGCGTACTTTCGCGCCGTTCGTCGCCGGTATCGCCCACATGCACTACCCGCGCTTCCTGGCCTTCAGCGTCGCTGGCTCGCTGCTGTGGGTGGGCGGCCTGGTGACCCTGGGCTACTTCTTCGGCAACGTGCCGTTCATCAAGCAGCACCTGTCGCTGATGGTGGTGGCGATCATCCTGCTGTCGCTGGTGCCGATGATCCTCGGCCTGCTGCGCGGCCGCTTCGGCCGCACGGCCAAGGCCCACTGACCTGGGCATGTGGTCGTTCAGCGCCTGGCGGCGCCGGCGCACCCTGGCCCGCTATCCGGTCGACCCACAGCTGTGGCAGGTGATCCGCGATCGCCTGCCTCTGCTCGACGGCATCAGCGACGAAGAAGACCGCTGGTTGCGTGACGCCTGCGTGCTGTTCCTGCACGACAAGCACCTGACCACCCTGCCCGGCGTCGAGCTGGACGACGAGCAGCGCCTGTTCCTCGCCGCCCAGGCCCAGTTACCGCTGCTGCACCTGGGCGAACTGAACTGGTACCAGGGCTTCCACGAGATCATCCTCTACCCGGACGACTTCAAGAGCCCCCAGCGCCACCGCGACAGCAGCGGGGTCGAGCATGTCTGGGACGCCGAGCACAGCGGCGAAGCCTGGCAGCAGGGGCCGGTGATCCTCGCCTGGCCCGGCGTCCTGAGCAGCGGCGGCTGGGAGGCCTACAACCTGGTCATCCACGAACTGGCGCACAAACTGGACATGCTCAATGGCGATGCCAACGGCCTGCCACCCTTGCACAACGGCATGCGCGTGGAGGACTGGGCCCAAGCCATGCAGCAGGCCTACGACGAGCTGAACCGCCAGCTCGACGCCAACCCCGACGCCGAAACGGCCATCGACCCCTACGCCGCGGAAAACCCGGCCGAGTTCTTCGCCGTCACCAGCGAATACTTCTTCAGCGCGCCCGACCTGCTGCATGAGGCCTACCCGAAGGTCTACCAGCAGCTGTCGCTGTTCTACCGCCAGGATCCGCTGAGCCGCCTGGCACGTCTGCAGGCCGAGCACCCGGACTATCGCGCCAGCCACGGCTGAAAGCCGCACATCAGGCCGGGCGTGGCACCCACTGTGGGAATGTGCCTATAATCGCCGCCACTTTTTTGATCAAACACGGGGGCATTGCCCAATGAGCTACAGCAAGATTCCAGCCGGCAAAGACCTGCCGAACGACATCTACGTCGCCATCGAGATCCCGGCCAACCACGCGCCGATCAAGTACGAGATCGACAAGGACAGCGACACCCTGTTCGTCGACCGTTTCATGGCCACCCCGATGTTCTACCCGGCCAACTACGGCTTCATCCCCAACACCCTGGCCGACGACGGTGATCCGCTGGACGTGCTGGTCGTGACCCCGTACCCGGTCGCCCCAGGCTCGGTGATCCGCGCCCGTCCGGTTGGCGTGCTGAACATGACCGACGACGGAGGCGGCGACGCCAAGGTCATCGCCGTTCCTCACGACAAGCTGTCGCAGCTGTATGTCGACGTGAAGGAATACACCGACCTGCCTGCCCTGCTGATCCAGCAGATCGAGCACTTCTTCGCGAACTACAAGGATCTCGAGAAGGGCAAGTGGGTCAAGATCGAAGGCTGGGACGGCGCCGACGCCGCCCGCGCCGCGATCACCAAGTCGGTCGCAGCCTACAAGGGCTGAACCTGACACGAAGAAAGCCCTGCTCCGGCAGGGTTTTTTTATGGGCGCCGTCAGCCACCCGGCAGCGGGCCTGAGGCAGCGTGTTGGCCCTGCAATTGGGCACCATATCGAATCTTCCTACCCGATCCTCAGCCCCTGCCTACAAACCGCCACATTTCCTACAAATGCCCTCGACATCGGGTTGATTTCCACACCGTTCGACCGGAGATAGACTCGCCGTCATGAAAACATCCGGTGACCGTCTCAAAGCCCTCCTGCTGGAGTGCAACCTGACCCCTTCCGACTTTGCCGCGCAACGCAAGGTCACGCCGCAGCACGTCAACAACTGGTTCAAACGCGGCGTGCCCCAGGCCAGGCTCGACGAACTCGCCGACCTGTTCTGCGTGCGCAGGCGCTGGCTGCGCAGTGGCGAGGGCCCGAAGCATCCGACACCGCTCGCACCTGCCCGCTGCGTGCCCCGGGGCATTGCACTGCCACCGCCGCTGCAGGGCCTGGACACAGGCATGGCGCACCTGCCCCTGCATCACCTGCAGCAGGGCAGCCTGCAGGCGCTGCCGGGGCATTACCAGCCGGTTCCCCGCCGAGCCCTGGACGCCTTGCAGGTGTCGACGGAAAAAGCCATCTGCCTCGGTATGCCCGGCAACAACATGCTGCCCCTGCTGCCGGAGGGCACCCTGCTAGCCGTCGACCGCAGCTTCACCCGGGTGGTCGAAGGCGAATGCTACGCACTGCTGCACAATGGCCGCCTGCGGGTGCACCATCTCACCCTGGGCCAGAACGGCACGCTGTGCCTGCACAGCCATGACCGCCTCAACCACCCCTGCGAACGCTACACGGCCTATCAACGCCGCGTGCAGAAGGTGGAAATCCTCGGCTGGGTGTTCTGGTGGTCGTGCCTGCGCCCTGCGCGCCCAGGCTGAAACACCTCGCACCACTTTTTGCTGGGCAGGGGCCACACACACGGGTATGCTACGCGGCACATCATGCCCCCTGATGGTGCAAGCCGCATTCCAGAGGGCCTGGCGACGCCTCACACAGACGTCCGCCATCTTTTTCAGGCCATGTTGCCAACCGTTTAAGGCGGTTGCGGCTTATCAAAAATGAGCCAAGACCGTCCCCGAGAAGCCGGCCACAAGCCGGCTTTTTAATTCCTGTCGATTTCTCCAAGGTGGCTCGCCCCGACGTCGCTCCTTCCGACGCCGGCTATCTGCTGCGGCAGGCTGCTCAACACCGGCCGGAACAGCATGTGCGACCGGTACCCGCCCCCCAGACTGCGCTCGGCCATGCCTTCGGCACTCGGTACCGCGCCGCCATGCAAAGCCATGAACATCGACACGACCTCACGCACATGCGCTTCGGCGTGCTCTCCCTGCAGCGGTGCACACAGGCCAATCAATACACGAAAATAGTCATCACCCTTGAGCAGGCAGAAGAAGCGTTTCGCCGACGTCTGCGCATCCTCGACGCGCAGACGGCCTGCAAGCGAAGCACGCATCAGCAACTTGGTCATCTCCTTGAGCATGTGCTGTGCACCCGCCTCGTAGAACATGCAGGCCAGCTTCGGCTCCTGGCGGGCCATCGCCACGATGATGCGTTGCAGCGCGACCGCCTCGCTGCTGCAGATCAGGTCCAGGTACTTGCCACCGATCTTGAGCAGAACCGACTCGATGCTGGCATGCGGCGAAAACTCGAACAGCCGCTCTGGCAGCTGTTCGTCGCACTTGGCCGTGATGGCTGCCGAGAACAACGTCGCCTTGTCACTGTAATGGTTGTACACAGTCAGCTTCGAGACCCCCGCCTCGGCGGCGATCGCATCCATGCTGCTCCCCTCGTAGCCTTTGCTCAGAAAGAGGCTCTTCGCCGCCTCAAGGACAGCCTTGCGCTTCGCTTGATCCTTGGGACGACCCGATCTACTCACCATCACCGTTTGTTTAGACATCTGATTTCCATACCATTCTTGTTTGATTTTTAGATGACTGGCCCCTCCAGCCCGCATTGCTGCGAGCCGGCCAGTCAAGTGTTGCAGAGGCTATGACGGCCCGGTCGGCGACCCAGGCAGCCGGCAAGGCTCAGGCTCTGTACGAAATCTATCTGCACTCGCCCATACCGCGTTCGCACAGCCCCTAGGGTACGAACAATCGCTGCCCTTGCTGTGCATAGGTTTCGCCAGCCACGGCCGTGCGGCCGGCACCGAAGACATCACTGATATCGAACGGCACCTTCACGCCACGTTGCGCTGCGGGACGCTGCTCGATCGCCGCCAGCCAGCGCCGCAGGTTCGGCAGGTCCTGCACATCGACACCCGACCACTCGTGGCCGCGGGCCCAGCACCAGTTGGCGATGTCGGCGATGCTGTAGTCCCCGGCCAGGAACTCGTGCTCGGCCAGACGCCTGTCGAGCACAGCCAACAGGCGCTTGCTCTCGGCCTGATAGCGAGCGATCACACTTGGAATGCGTTCTGGAAAGTAACGGTTGAAGACGTTGGCCTGGCCCATCATCGGGCCGACTCCGCCCATCTGGAACATCAGCCACTGCATCACTGTTGAACGCGCCTTGGTCTCCTCGGGCAGCAGGGTGCCGTGCTTCTGGGCCAGATAGACCAGGATGGCGCCGGACTCGAAGACGCAAAAGTCCTCTGCTTCACGATCGACGATCACTGGAATGCGGCCGTTGGGGTTCAACGCCCTGAACGCTTCGCTCTCCTGCTCCCGCGCGGGAAGGTCCACCAGAATGGCCCGGTAGGGCGTGGCGAGCTCTTCCAGCATCACCGAGACCTTCCAACCGTTTGGCGTAGCGTAGGTATACAAGTCAATCATCGGTTAATTCCTCGAACAGATCGTCTGGCCGAATCAGCGTTCGGAAAGCGCAATGCCGGGCACATCGGCGCTGGGTTCGGTGCGCCTGGCGAAATGGTGGATGAGGTAGGGTATGCCCACGGCGTTGCAGAACAGCGAGACGAAGATCGCCAAGGCGCAGAACAACCCGAACAGGCGGGTGAAATAGGACTCGCCCAGTCCGAGCACGAGGAACCCCGCACACAGCACCAGCGCGCCGGTCCATAGCGCTTCGCCGATGTCCTCGAAGATCACCACCACCAGTTGCTGGGCCGACAGATGCGCCGGGGCGTGCCGCGCGTGGTAGAAGCAATGCAGGGTTGCATCCACCACCAGGCCGAACATGATGCAGCCGATCATCGAGGTACCCACATTGATCGACAGGCCCAGGGCCCCCATCACACCAAACACTGCCACCAGCGGCATGATGTTGACGAGCACTGCGACGGCGGCGATCTTCCACGAACGAATGAGCAGGTAAAACGCGACCAGCATGCAGGCGACCGCGAACAGGATGCTCCACAGCATGCCGTCGAGCAGCAGACTGACCATCGCCGACTGCATCACCGAGTACGATGTCAGGCTGTGCTCGAACACGCTCGGCTGCCGGTCGAGGTAATCGTTCACCTGGTCAAGCACCTGCTGCAGCTGGGCGTGAGGCATCTGCTGCAGGCGCACGCGCACCCGTGTGGACTGGTTGTCGTAGTCGATGAAACGCGTCAGTTCGTGGTCCGGCCCCGCCAGCGAGTAGGTGAAGACGTATTGCTCGGCTGCCTCCCGACTGTCGGGCAATACCTGGAAGCGCGGGTCGCCTCCATTCATCTCGCGATGGATATCGCGCAGGAAGTCGACCACCGACAAGGTCTTGTCCACCCCAGGGATTCGCCCGAGGTAATCCTGCAGCGCGGCGATCTCGCGCAACGCACCGGGTTCGAGTACCCCGCCCTTGTCCTGGGTCCGCAGGCTGACCTCGAGATTGGACACGCCACCGAGCTCACGCTCGACGAAGTCAGTGGACACCTTCACCGGTGCTGACCGATCGATGAAGTTGAGGAACGAGGCTTCCACATGCAGGCGACCGATCGGCAGCAGTGCCAAGGCCACCACCGCGACCGTCAGCAACGGCAGCGTGCGCGGCGAACGATACAACGGCGCGAGGCGCTCCACCCACCTGGCATGGTGCTTGTGCTCGGACCGTCGCACGCGCCTGGCCGGCGCGCACTCGAGCAGGAACGGCATGACCAGGTAGGACAGCACATAGGCAAGGATTGCCGCCAGCGCGGCGATCACGCCGAACGAGCGTATGGGCGCCACCTCGCTGACGGCCAGGGTGAGAAAGCCGATGGCCGTGGTGAAGGAGGTAAGGAAACACGGCACGAAGTTCTGCCGCAGCGAGCGACGTGCGGCCTCGAGCACCGGCAGGCCGTCGTTGAGGCCCTGCCGGTGGGTATCCAGCAGGTGCAGGCAATCCAGCACGGCGACGCACATCATGATCGACGGCAGGCCGACCGTGACCGCGTTCATCGGCAACCCCAGGCGTCCCATGCTGCCCAGCAGCAGCACCGTGCACAGGGTCACGACGGCCATCACCACCCAGACATCGCCCAGGTTGCGCAGGAACGCCAGCAGCAACACCAGCAGCACCAGCGAAGTCAGAGGGATGAAGATCTTGAGATCCTTCCACATGTCGCTGGTCACCTGTTGCTCGACCACCGGCTCGCCGGCGACGTGGTACAGCGTGAAGCCGCTGCCTTGCATGATTGGCGCCACGCTCTCCAGGACACGCTCGAACTTGCCTTCGCCAGCCGCCGAGCGGACCTCGATGAGGATCGCCGCCACCTGCCCGTCCGGCGAGATCAGGTCGCGCTGGTACAAGGGGCTGGCGCGCAGCTTGTCGAGCACCCGTTGGCGATCGTACTGGGTCGGCTGGGCCAGCGCCTCGGCCACCGGCAGGATATCCAGCACCTGCTCCTGGCCATGAATGATGTTGACCGAGGCGATGCTGGTCGCCTTGGCCACGTCGGGTAACTGCTTGAAGCGCTCGGTGACCGCCTCGAGCCTGGCCATCGCCTGGTCGCTGAACAACGCCTGGGGTGGCAGGGCAATCACCACCATGCGGTCTTCACCGAAGCGCTGCTTGAACGCATCGTACTGCTGGCGCTCGGTGTTGCCTTCAGGCAGGAAGGAGTCAATTGACGCATCGAACCGCAGTCCCAGCGCACCGGGTGCGATTGCCAGCACGGCAATCAACACCCACAGCGCATTCAACCTGCGCCAGTTGATCAGAAATCGAATGATTGCATCCATGCCCATGGGTGTACCTCGCGCGATGGCGATCCTTTCATTGTCGTCGGTGCATCAGCCGGCCCTGGCGGCCAGCTGAGCGATGATTAACCCGGCAATACCAAACAGGCAGACGACACCCACGGCATAGGCCAGGGTCCGCCATGGCTGCCAGCGCGCCAGGTAGGTCACGGTGTGCACGATGCGTGCAGCGGTGAACAGCGAGAACAGCCATACCGCAGGCCCTGCCGGTCCTTCGAGCAGCACGTAGATGCCACCGAGCACGAAGAACAATGGAATGTTTTCCAGGTCGTTCATCCACGCCTGGGAGGCGCGGGAGACCTGCGGCAACTCCTCGGCACTGGCGGGGCGGCCGACGAACCCGGCATCTTCGGCGTTCTTGAAGGTCAGACGGCCAATCCTGTATGCGCCCTGGTAGAGCGAGATCGCGAACATCTTGGCGAACAGCACCAGGACACACAGGGTGTAGCTGTACAGAACAACGCTCATATCTACTCCTTTAGATAACTTCCGGTGTTTTGGTCGATGCCCCGGCGGTTCAGGCCTCCGGGGCAACTCCAGTGTAACAGCCGGGCTCTTTTCAACTGGAGCTTAAAGCGATACGCGCCGCACGAACTCCTCGGTGTCGAACTCGAACGCAAGCTTTGCGCCGGTCGCCTTGTCCGAGCCCCAGCCTTCCTTGAGCACGGTCATCACGGTCTGGCGGAAGCGTGGCGAGGTGACCCACATCAGCGAGAACATCTTGTTGCCCATGATCATCTTGTTGATCGCCCGCGAGGCAATGGCCAGCGAAGGCACCGGGGTCTCGACGCAGTGCCACCACCAGTGCGGCGAGAACAGCACGTCACCCGCCTCCAGGGTGGTGGTGTACTTGGGAATGTAGCGATACAGCGGATAGCCGTCGGCCTCGATCTCGTCGTGACTCTTGCGCCAGTCGAGCATGGTTGCGGCGTAGAACATGTCCTTGCGGGTAATCGGGTGCATCCACATCGAGTGCTTGGGATGCACGAAGGTCCACTTCTTGACGCCGCTGATCATGGTGAAAAGGTTTGGTCCCCCGGTGCAGTGCCAGCCCGAAATCACCCCTCCGGCAGACAGGAACATCTGCGTCGACATGATCCGCTTGTCGCGGGTGCTCAGGTAGCGCCCCAGGGTCGGCAGGTCGAGCTCCTGACGCAGCTCGGGGTGCTTGTTGAACAGGTCCTCGGTGTGGCCCGGGTAGTAGGTACCTCCGCCAAGGATGTTCTCCACCACTTCGGAGATCGGCAGGTCGATGTACTGAAGCGCTTTCTCGTTCAGCTCGTTACCCCGCACGCGGGTTGCCACCTTGACATCGCCGTAGTGCTCGGCAAGGTATTGCGGGGTCCATTTGCGCACCGACTCCCAGTCCTTGGCGGCGCCGCGGAACACCACTGGGGTATTAGGTTCCAGGTAGATCTTGTGGAAGTTCTCCGGCGACAGGTCCTTGAGCTCGACCTCCGGCACCGGCAGCGTCGGAGCGTCGCCGTAGGCCCTGGACTGCTCCTGGATGCGCGCCTCGATGCGCCGGGTGCGCTCGATGCACGCCTGCGAGCCATAGGGGCCGTGTTCCTTGCGCCCGACGAAATAGTAGCGGCGAAGGAAATCCGCCCAGTACTGGCTACGGGTCAGCCAGTCGATCTTCGGGTCGTGGGTCAGGTCGATGGTCGGGAAATCCACGTGGGCGAAACTGCCGGAATTCATCACTTTGTCCATTGCTATCACTCTCCCTGTTGTCTTATTGGGTTTCACTGTTGAAATGCGCTGCGACGTCCTGCGGCGCACCTTGCACCGCACCGCTGCCGAACAGCCGTGCCAGGGCCTGGACGGACCACTCGGTCAACCCGATATCCTTGAGCTGCGCCATGGGGTTGCCGAACAGGAACTGCCGCACATGCGGGCGCAGTTCGAGCGACAGCAGGTCGATCCGAATCGCCACGGCCGGGGTGTTGTAGTTGCTGTAGTAGCGCACCTCGGAGATCGCGCTCACCCCCATGAAGCGGTACAAGGCCTGGTGCTTGGGCGGTACGGCGAATACCACGTCGGTACAGCCGCGAGTGAACTTGGCGTGTTGCAGGGCGATGCGGAACAGCGAGTACACGCACAGCATGCGCTCGGGGTCATGGATGCTGTAGTTCATCGCCCCGAAGTGCTCGGTGCTCACCGCCAGCATGCCGAACTCGACCAGACGGCGCCCTTGCTTGCGCAAGGGCGCCAGGCAATCCTCGAACACCGCGTCCATCGGCAGGGCTGCCACCGAGTCGGGGATCGAGGTCAGGGTCATTGCCACCTCCCCCTCCACCTTGCCGACGAAGGTCACGGTCTGCGGGTTGAGCAGGAAGCTGTTGGTGTACAGCCCATTCTGCGCGGGCGCTGCCAGGCCCTTGCGGAAGTAGGCGCCATAGACCAGGCGATAGGCAGCCTCGCGGTCGTCGATCGATTTGGCCTGCCCCAGCAACACCGGTGCGCTGGGGTGCAGCTCGCTGGCCGGACAATGTGGTTGGTGACCGGCCTGTTCGCCAGCCTCGGCGATTGCCTGGTCGACCCGCAGGCGCTGGCACAGGTGCTTCACCTCGCGCGGCCATTGCCCGCCATTGCAGGTATCGCAAGGCTGGCAATGCAAACGTGCGACCGCGCCGGTGGCCTCCTCCTGCACGACCCGTGCCTCGAAGGCCAGGTCGCGCCGGGCGATGTCGTCGCGACCCTGCAGTGTCAGCACCTGGCCCACGCGTACTGCCAGGGTCGTCTCCAGCACAAGTGCCGACTCGCTCAGCGAACATAACCGCGCCGTGCCCCGGACATCGTCGACGCTCAGGATCCAGGTCCCCCCGGCCTCGTCAACACATCGTTTTTCTACGTCTGTACTCAACAAAGGTCTCATCAGCTTCACTTCCTATCGATTGAACGAGAACATCCCTATCGCTACCTTTCGAAGCCCAGATCCGTGCGTGTCGCGCTCCTCCCTGCCTGTTGCGTCATTGCTCAAGGGTTTTCCAGCACTGGCCGCTCTCGGCCTTCGCGCGTTGCGACGACCCGTGCGCTCGAGGCCCCGGGCGCTGGCACGCGCGGCGGCACCAGCCGGACGATCGGCAGGGTGATGACCGTCGCCGCGAGCGCGACAACCATCAGGATCGCGTAGAGGTCGGCCGTGATGACGCCGATCTCCAGCCCGACCGTCAGCAGGATGATTTCCATCACCCCCTTGGTGTGCATCAGGGTCGCAACGACGAATGCGTCGGGACGGCAAAGCCCCGTGCAGCGCGCCACCAGGTACGAGACCCCGGCCTTGCCCAGCGCGCCGACCAGCAGGAACAAACCGCCCCATGCCAGCAGGCCCGACCAGCTACCTGCCTCGATGTTCACGTTCATCGCCGCCGTGCCGAAGAACAGGGGTGCGAAGAACAGGTTGACCAAGGCCTGCGGTCCCTTTTCCCAGAACTCGCGAAGGCCCTGGTGACGGCGGAAGGCGATCCCGGCGATGAAGGCGCCGATGGTCACGTGGGCGTTGGCCAGGTCGGTGATGACACAGAAGGTGAACAGCACGATCAGCGCCGCGACCAGTGGCCGTGACGGATCACTGCCGGCGGTCGAGGACGAAGGCGCGACCAGGCGGCGGCTGACCACGAACTCGGCCACCGCCACCAGCACGATCAGGGTGATGCCGGAATACAGAATGCTCGCCGAGCCCGTGCTCGATAGCAGCACCAGTACCAGGGACAGGGCGAACCAGGCGAGGATGTCGGTGATCACCGCTGCGTTCATCACCAGCGGCGCCAGCCGGTGATGGAGAAAACGCGGATCGTCGAGGATGCCGGCCAGCACTGGGACAGCAGTGGCCGCCATCGCGACACCGAAGAACAGCATGTAGGGCAGCCGCTCGACATGGCCGGAGAACACGCCATGGCTGGCATAGCCAAGCAGCACCCCCGCCAGCCCCGCGCCGATGAAGCCGAACACCGCGATCGGCAACGCCCCGCCAGTCTTGGCCTGCGATCCGCCATGGCGCCCCGAGCCGGTTTCCAGCCCCAGGCCGAACATGATGAAGATCAGGCCGATCTTGCCCAGAGCCATCAGGCCGGTGACGTTGGCGAACAACACGCCGGTGAGGCCGGGATCGATCGCGCCCAGGACCATCGGCCCGACGATCACTCCGGTCAGCAGATACCCGATGACTACGGGCTGACCCAGCCAGAAACTGACGCGGCCCAGACAGTGGGAGACCCCGAGGATCACCAGCAATTGCATGAAGATGTTTGCCGAGTTCATGGTCGATCAATCCTTGCGCGCCGCGGCGCCTGAGTGCTGTCCAATGAGCCGTCCATCGCCGAAGGGTTCGACCGGCCGCTGCCCGGGGTTGGTCGGGTGCTCGCGCCAGCGAGCAGCAACGGCGTGCAACGTGACCACCAGCAACGCGGCCAGACAGACAAGGACGCTGTAGAGAATCGCCGGGATCGCCATGTCGACACTGCCCAGCAGGCTGGCGATGACCAGCGCCAGGGCACTGTTCTGGATGCCGATCTCGACGGTGATCGAACGGGTCTGGGCACTGCCGAGCCCCGCCATCCTCGCTGCCAGCCAGGCAAGGCCCATGGTGCTGCCGAACAGCGCCACCAGGCTGAAGCCCAGGCGCGCGGCATAGGCCTGCAGCAGCGGGAACTCCTTCACCACCACCACCAGGATCATCAGCATGAGGAACGCGAAGCCGAGTATGCGCAGCAGCGGTTCCAGACGTTTGCAAGCGGTCGGCCAGAGCCGCGCCAGCCCCATGCCCAAGGCCAAGGGCAGCAAGGTGAGCAGGAACAGGCGCACGACAGTGTCGGCCATCGGCAGTTGCACGGTCTGGCCGAGAACGCCGTAGTGGGCCAGCGCCAGCGCTACCAGCAGCGGCACGCTGATGAAGGCGATGCAGCTGGAAATCACGGTCAGCGAGATCGACAGCGCCACGTCGCCCTTGAGCAGGTAGGTGATGGTGTTTGAGGCCACCCCGCCCGGACACAGGCACAGCACGATCACCCCCAGGGCCAGGGTGCCGTCGAGGGCAAACACCCAGCTCACCCAAAGCCCCATCAATGGCAGCAGCAGCACCTGCCCCAAGGTGCCGATGGCGATCCCGGTCGGCGCCTGCAGCAGGTTGACGAAGTCCTTGCGACGCAGGCCGAGCCCCATGCCGATCATCATCACGAACAACAGCACCGGGGCGATCAGCCTGGCCAGTTCTATGGTTTGCATGTGTGCTCTCCTGGCTGGCCCAGGCCCAACTGGGCCTGAAGAAATGCCACCACCGCCTCTTGGGCCAGGTAAGTGGGGTGGTCCCGTTCGTCGACATAACTCACGCCCAGCACCGAATGGGCCCAACGCCCGATGCCATGGGGGTTGTCCGCCGACGAGTCGATTTCGCAAGCGACGAAACGCTCGCCGAAAGCCCGCTTCAGGCTTTCGAAACGGGCGTCAGGGACCGCCGGATCACCGGTGAAGCGCAGGCCGAACACGGGAATGGCCTGTTCGGTCGAGCGCCGTACGACAGCGTCCAGCGTGTCCTGCTCGATACCCAATGCACCGGCCTTGGCAGCAGACAGGGCGAAGGGCAGCGAGGGGTTTGCCAACACAGGGGCGATGACTGCAGGGTCCGCCATCATGGCCAAGCCGAAGCCACCGGTCAGGCACATGCCGATCACCCCCACTCCTGGGCCTGGGCTGGCCGCGTGCGCCGCCCGGGCCAAGGCTCGCAGCCAGTCGGTAATCGGGCTGCTGCGCCGACTGGCCAGGACCCGGAACTCCCGCGAGATGCAGACCTGCCCCATACAACCGGCCACCGATAACGCCGAGACCCTCACCCCTGGCTTGCCGAACAACACCGGCATCCACACGCCAAGGCCCGCATCGGCAAGCCGCCGGGCCAGGCGCACCACGCCATCGTGCAGACCGGGGACTTCGTGCATCAGCACCACCGCGGGCCCCTCGCCCAGGCGAAAGACCTGGCGAGCCACGCCCTCGTGGGAAAACTGGAAATCCGAGCAACCTGCGAAAAGGTCGCCCGCGAGCGCTAGATCGTTCATTCATCCATCCGTGGTAAGCCATCCGCGGCAGGTGCTCGGCCAACAGCCGGCCACCCGCTCGTGCATGCCACCCGCGCCTTGGTGACCAAGGCGCGTGGCGGCGTCGGTCAAGCCGTCAGGCGCAGTCTCGTGCCTGGTCAGCAACGCGCCTCACCGCCCTGGGCGGGGGCGGCGCTTCGAGCGGCGACATCTTCAGATCTTCCAGACGCAGGTCGAGGTCCCGCAACGAGCGGTCGATGTGCCGCCCCATGAAGATCCGCCGACGGACCATGAAATCCATGAGCGCGAAGATCAGCAGCCACTTGCGACGCCCCGCCTTGCCTTCGCGAACCAGCTTGGCGAACTCGGGCTTGTACGGGTTGTAGCCAAGCAGCCTGAGATCCGAATACATCAGCAGCCAGTTCAGGGTGAAGTTGCTCAGCACCGGGTTGGCATGCACTTTGTTCTGCACCAGGCCCAGTTCGATGACTGTGTTGGTGACGCGCGCCTGGTCGTAGTCCCAGGCATGGAACGGCGCCAGGATGCGCGGCAGCTTGATGCCCTCGCCATGACGTTGCGGATTCCAGAACAGCGCCCGCTCGTGCTCCTTGAACACGCCGTTGGCAAACAGTTCATGGGGCGTCCAATCTTGGGCGATACGCTCCGCCGGCATCTCGTAGAGCATGCGCTCGGGCTCCGGCTGGCCGGGTGAGTAGCCGGTGAAGATCAACGGAATGTCCTTCTCCACGGCAAAGCGCAGCAGGTCCCCTTCACGAATGTCCAGCCAGAAGTAGCAAACCGTGTGCACTGCCCCTTTCGGGCCTTGATTCATCAGCAGGTGGCGGATGAAACGCCGGTAGACACTCTGGACCGGACGGTGCACGTGATGGTCCACCCCGAGTGCCTTGACCGTCCGCCGGATGTTGTCCCAGGTTCTGGCCGGTATGTCGAAATCGCTGGTATACGCCAGCACCTTCAGGCCGTAGTCCACCACCAGCCGGTGCAGCAGGTAGCAACTGTCCTTGCCACCACTGAACGAGACAATGCAGTCGTACTTCCTGCCACTACCCTTGGCGGCGCGCAAAGTCGCCTCCAGGTCCTGCTGGAAGCGCATGCGCTGCGCGTCCTGGCGCAACCGCCCCCCCGCCTGCGAGATGCGGCACAGGTTGCAGGTGCCATCCGAATCCAGCGCCACGCCTTCGACGTCGTCGGTCAGCAGGCAGCTGACACATACTTTCTTGAACATACCGACCAGCTCCTTTCTATCCTTGTCGTGCTCCGATAACGGTCCTTGTCAAGTCACGCGTCCACGGCGACCTGGGCGTGCGGCAGGCGGGCGTATGCTTGCCGGGCCAGTTGCAGGGCCTCCCCAAGGAAATCGCCATAAGCGGTCAGGGCCTGCTCGCCGATCGTGACCAGGTGCTGGGCGTATTCAGGCTTGGTTTCGAGTAACTCGGCGACCACGCGGAAGTTGGTATCGGTATGGCCAAAGTCGAATCTCACATGCTCGGCCAGGAAGGAGATACTTTGCTGGCCTTCTTCACACAACGCCGCGGCACAGGCCTTCAACAGGGCAGGGCCGTATTGGGTGGTAATAAGTTCAATCTCCACATCAATGGCAAGTTCGGCCCACGGTGCATCTCCGGCCACCACGTCCTTATGCAACTGGTGATAACGGCGCACCGAAGGCGTCAGATTGGAAACCAGCAAGTCGTCGGTATTGATCGGCATAACCGGATACTTTGCATTCCACAGGTTCACCAACTTGCGGACATCCGCCGCCGCCCATTCGTGGTGACCGTCTTCTTCTTCGGTGTGTTCCTTGAAGAACTCGGCCAGTCTGTTCAGGCCCAGGGCCTCGCAGCGCATGCCGGCCGTGGCCAGGTACTCCGGAATAGGCGTCGTCAGTGCCGCGCTCATGGCGCTCCAGTAGATCATGAAGAGGTTCACCAACGGTGCGTCCATCGGCGCGTTGAACAACGCCTGGACATCCTCACGGGCGGCAAACTTCTCACGTGCCGCCGTGATACGAATCTGGTACTCGTTCATCATGATCGGATCATTGCCAACATTCATTTTTCACGCTCCTTTGTAGGATGAATAAAACCTTTAAAGTCCATGAAACAGGCAATCGCGGCCAAGGGACGGACGGTTATTTCCTCCCGTTTCAAACGATCGCATTTACTGCAAATGGCCCGCATGATCATGCGCGCGCAACTACATTGCCCTGTCAATCAGAAGTAATAGTGAACCCCTGCGTACAATTGATCGTTATCCCTGAACTGGCCGAAGATACCTTCGTCATGCCCGGCAAAATGCATTCCGCCAGTTCGCAGTTCCCAGTCGTCGGTGACCCGCCAGCGCAATTGCAGGCGCCAGAAGCGGTCGGTCATGTTCATGAACTCGCGCCCCTGGAACTCCAGCCAAAGGTCCTCGCCCTTGAGCGGCACATTCACTCGCCATGTCACGCTTGGCCGGTACTTGTCCGGCTGCATGTTGCCGTTGTGGTTACGGATGTAGTCGAGGGTGTACTGCAGGTTGATGTAAGTCCGCGAGGCAAAGGTGTAGTCCATGCCGGCCACCCCCCTGAGCGTGTCACGGCGCTCGACCAGTCCCGGCACAGCCATGTCGTAGCTGACATAGCCAGCATCGGTGACGTAAGCCAGTTCTCCACGCACACCAATCCCGTCACGCCCCGACTCGAACGCCATCGAGGTGGTGTGCTGGCGTGCGTGGTAGGGCTGCACGGTACCGACTGCCCTGCCGCTGGCGTCGAAGCCCTGGATGTCGGCTCGAAATGCCGCCATCTGCTCGAACTGGTAGGCATAGTTGAACGACAGGTCGTAGTTGTCGCGCCGCAGCACTCGCCGCGCGGCAAACACGCTGTCGCCCAGCGGGCCACCTTCAACCTTGGTCGAGCGCTCGCTCAAGCCCAGTCCGCGCACGTAGTTGTTCTCCACGAACAGGCTCCATTCCTCGCCAGGCTGGGCCAGCAGGTCCTGACGGAACTGCGGCTGCCAAAGCACCTCGAGAAAATCGCCGCCATCAAGAAAGTAGCGACCGCTCACCGCGGTCACCGGCCACTTGCGTTCGAAGCGGGTGTGTATCAGGAAGCTGCGAAAATCCTGGGGTGTGAAGCTGTCGATCACACTGACCTCGTCCGCCACCCCCCACTGGATCACCTGCCGCCCGATGCGCCAGCTGGTCGTCTCGCCTTCCCATTCGACGTACCCTTCCCACACCCTGGCAGTGCTTTCGTTTTCGTCGGCTGCCGAACGCATGCGCTTGTGCTCCAGCTCCAGGTCCGCCGAAACCAGCGTGCGCAGGCCGTCGGCCTGGTGATCCAGCTCGACCCGGCCACGACCTCGCAGGCCATTGTCCAGACTAGATTTCAAGGCGCTAGAGCCCACCTCGCCTCCGCTGCCCAGGCCAACCGCCGAGCGCAGGTCGAGAAACCCCGTCACCGTGTTCTGTCCACCCAGGGCCGCCAGCGCCTGAGCGCTCACGCAAGACGCGCCAGCCAGCGACAAGACGGCTGCAAGTGTTCGAACAATCCCGGCCATCACTCCACCATCCTGCTGGTTTCGTCACTGACCAGGCGTTGCACGTCCGCAGGTTCGGCAAAGTGCTCGATGCCTTTCTCCATCTGCCGCACCGTCACCAGCGACGCAGGCAGCCCGGTATCGACGCGAACCCAACGTCGCTCCATCAGCGTCTGATGGCCGTTGCGCAGATCATTCACCTGCACGAAACGCTCGTACAGGGCAGAGCCATATGCCTGAACCTCGGTGCGCCGAACCTGCTTGATCAACTGGCCGGCAGCATCAAAAAAGTCGATCCGACTGGGGAAGTAACTGCCGTCGGCACGGATGTAGTAGCGCCGTTTGGCATACGCCGAGTTCGACGACGGCTTGGCCTGGCAATCCACCACGTGCACTGCGAAACCTTCCTCGCTGGCCTGCTCCACATAGCTGAATGTCCAGTCCTCGAGGTTGATCTTCTGCAGGTCCTCGTAGATCAAGTCGGACCCGACCCAGGTCTGGTGCTTGGAAGATACCCGCCGAACCCGGCTGGCGGCCGGCAAGTAGAGGTATTGCAGGTCCTCCGCGCCACGCACCTCCTCGTTGAAAGTGGCGATGTTGCGAATGCTGCGGGGATAGAAGAACTTCTGCAGGTCGAGGTCCCCCTGTTCGCCTGCCAGGTGATACCAAAGCAACCCGCGCTGACGCTTGGTTCCAGCCTTGTCGGTCAGGGTGACCAACAACATCGAGACCGAGTCCTTGCCGGTTGGGCGCTCCTCGGAACGCTCGATGATATCCCTTGGCACCAGGTTGCCCGCCGGCATGCCGGCGAAAGCCAGCAGCGGACAGAGCACGCCGATGATGATCAGCAAACGCTTCATGGCTGCACGCTCCCGGCCTGGCGATAAGTGGCGAGCATGCCGCCGGCGAGACCTGCGGGGCGGTGGACCTCTTCCAGGGCGATGTGCTGGTCGGTTTCGCGCAGCGCCTCGCGGATACAGATCGCAGCCGTGTCCAGGACATGCTCGTCCTTGCCGGGAACGCCAAGGGCGAAGCGCACCAGGGCATCGCCAGGGCCTGCCGAGCCCCCTGGGTTGAGCGAGCCACGCACACCGTAGCCGACATACAGATGATTGAGGAAGGCGCGTGCATGCATGGCCGTGAACAGTGCGCCAGCCATGAGGAACACGCCATGGGCACCCACCTGCGCCTCGTCGCCCAACGGCAACAGACCGTGGAAACGGCGTACCTGGTCAATGCGCGAACGTACCCGCTTCACCAAACCGTGCGGCTCGTGCATTGCCGCCAGCAAACGACGCTTGCTCAGCAGGTCCAGGCCCGTGCCGAAGATCAGCGCCTGGTCGCGGCAACGCTCGAACAGGGTGCGGTCCCGTAGCGCGAGGAAGCCACCGATGGTCGTCGGCATCTCCTTCGTCGCGCTCAGCAGCACACCGTCGGTTAATGCGCACAGGGCCTGAACAATGCTCAATTCGTCATGGCCAAGCCATTCGCAGGAGTACTCGCGGATCAGGCAGGCATTACTGAGGATCCGCGTCGCGTCGAGTAGCAGCGGGATGCCGTAGCGGTCAGCCACCGCCTTGACCGCGCGCAGGTTGTCCAGCGAAACGGGCACGCCGCCAATGGCATTGGTGCAGGCTTCGACCAGCAGGAAAGGTATGCGCTGGCGGCCCACACGCTTGATCGCCTGCTCCAGGGCCACGCAGTCCAGGTCAGCGCGAAATTGGCCGCCGGCATCTGCCGTCGACACCGTGCAGTATGTGGCGCCCCTGAGCTGAAGGTGCGCCTGCAGCGTGGGAAATGGCGCGCTGCCAAGCACGCAGTCGCCCGCTGTGACAAGGGCGTTGACCAGCAACGCCTCCGCCAGCCGCCCCTGGGCCAACGCCAGCACCTGGGGCAGGCCGAACAAGGCCTGGAACGCCGCAGCCAGTCGCTCGTCCAGCTCACCGTCGCCGTCCTGCCGCAATAGAGGAACGCTCGGGTAGTCGCGGTGCATCAGGCTGTCGGTCTGGTAGTCATCCCGGACCAGGCGCGACGGTATCAGGTCAAGGTTGAACCCATGTTGAGCCAGGACCCGCGCGCGGGCCTCGACGGTGTCGGCCAGCAACGTCATGCCAAGGCTCCCTCGGACACGTCGATGATCCTGTGGTTCATGCGATTGAGGTCGAAGAACATCACCTTTGGCAGCACGATCGGTTCACGGAAACCCGGCACCAGGTCATGCAGCAAGTGGTTCACACACTCAGTGGCTAACAGCGATGTCGCGATCAGAGGCCCCACAGCTACCGTTGGCACCTTGCCAACCTCGAGGCTGCGGACAATCGCCTGCATGTGCTGGGGCACGAAGATTTCGTCGAAGATCCGCGGCAAGGTGCCCTGCTCCTTGGCCATCTTGAGCGTCTGCGTCCAGTACTCCATTCCCAACCCTTGCGGTGAGGAGCACAGGGCAAAGCAGCCGAAACCCATGATCGGCCCGACAACGCTGAACACCCCACGCTCGCGCGCCTTGCGGTGGATGGACTCACGCAGCGAGTGGGGCACGTTGGCATCCAGGCAGTCGACCAAGATGTCAGCGCCCGACAGAAACTCGTCCTGGTTGTGCTCGGTGATGCCTTCGACAAAGATCTCGACCTTGGCCCGGGGATTGAGGTCGAGAATCAGCTCGCGATACACCAAGGCCTTGTTTCGGCCCAGAGAAGCGCCCGTCGCGGCCCATTGGCGGTTCATGTCGGGCGGATCGAAAGCGCCCGGATCAGCCAGCTTGAATGACTGTACGCCCATCCGGCACAGGGTAAGTGCCATGGCGCCACCCACGCCGCCACAACCGGCGATCACCACGCGGCTGGACGCAAGCTTGTCGATGCCCGCCTCGGTCAACAGAGGTAGCGAGCGGTTCAGCATATCGTCGTTGCTCATCCTGAAACTCCTTTTCTCACGAGTGTGGATCCTTGCCTTGGCAATGCTGCCAGAGGCCGTCATGCCTCCCGCGAGGCGCAGGAGGGACACACTGCCAACACTTCCTTCGGCAAAATGTCACAAACAATTTCGAGCCTGCCCTATAGCACCGGCCAGCCAATTAAACCGACGAGTAAATAAATAACGGTAAATCGCAGGCACAACGGGACACCACACAGTATGTGTGCAACACCGCTAATTAATAAAACCCTCAGTACACTATTGGAACTTTTAAACTGCAAAGTTTAATTTGTCAGTCGCTGGCACGAACAAACTAAACTCGTAAGTTTAATTGCCACGCAACCGAGCGCAGCAAGCCAAAGCAACCTTGAAAGCAGCACCAAGAATCCCGCCTCAAGACAAGTAGAAAAAACACTTAAAATCAATGACTTGAAAATACCAGACCCAGCTGGATAGACACTGCAGCGCACAACTACACCCGAGAATTGCAGCCGCGATCACACCACTCGCCAACCGTTTGAGCGTGGCCAACCCGGACGAACGCCAACAGAAGAAATAGTTATTAACTTAGAATATTCGCGGATACTAAACGGAGCGCCAAGACAATACAAGCCACTCTTTAGCCATTATCGATAGCCCTGCGCAACGAAGCGACTTTCGCACGCAGCAGATGCGCGAGATAAAGCACAATCTATTATCCGGCACGCCTGTATTCAGCAGGCCCAGCGAAACACATGGCAAACGCTTGGGCAGCGCTGCTCGATATCAGGGGGGATCAACGCTCGCACCTTGGCCATTGCCCGAGCAACAGTCGAGACCTGCTCGGCATTGCAGTTGGCCACCGGCGATGCGGGGTATCAGGGGTTAGCGTTGCAGCGCACTTGAGATCGAACGCCGCGCGGGCGGCGCTTGATCTGATAGACGCTGCAAGGGTTGCGGCGGGCTCCAGTCACCCCGATGATCGGGTCAAGGCGCTGGACAAGGCAGGCGCTCTCAGAAGCGCGCCACCATCCCCACCCGCCAGGTACGTCCCGGCGCCGGCATGAAGCTCTGCGCCAGCGGATCCAGGTAGTAGCGGTCCGTCAGGTTCTGCACCGACACGTTCAGCTCGGTGTGCTCCAGCACCTTGTACTTGAGGAACAGGTCGAACAGCGCCACCGAGCGGTAGTCGATCTGCGGCGTGGTCGCGCCGGTCTGCCAGGGCTTGTCCATCTGCGCGGTGGGCCCCGAGGTATAGGTCATGCGCCCGCCCACGGTTAGCGCCTCGTCGAAGAAGCGCAGGCCGGTCAACAGGTTGGCCGAGAAGCGTGGCGGGTTCTGCGTGTTGGTGTAAGAGCCCATGTAGCTGCCTGGCGTGCAGTCCGGGGTGTCGTGAGTGCGCTGGTACTGATTGGCGCTGGCGCGCAGCTTGCCGGCAAAGGCTGCGTCGCAGGTCTCGGTCATCAGGTAGTAGGTGGCCGACAGGTCGGCAAACACCCGCCCCGCATCGTAGTGCGACTGCAACTCCAGGCCGCGGGTGTGGAAGCTGTCGGTATTGCTGAAGGTCATCTGCCCCCACAGCCCCGGGCTTGGGTCGTAGTAGCGGGTGATGTAGTGCTTGATGTCGTTGTCGAAGTACGCCAGCTTGGCCGATGCCTCATCCCCGGCGGTCAGCAGGCTGCTGCGCAAGGCACTGACCCCCACCTCCCAGCTGCGCGAGCGCTCAGGCTTGAGGTGCTTGCCCGGGGTGACCTGCTGGGTGCCCTGGCTGGTCTCGAACAGCGAAGGCAGGCGCAGGCCTTGGGTATAGGAGGCATACACGAAGGTGTCGGGGAGGAACTCGACGTTGATGCCGAAAGCCGGCGAGAAGCCTCCGCCGCTGCTCTTGCCCTGCGGGGTGTAGTTGTAGCCGGTGGTCACATTGCTGACGCTTTCCGGGTGGACGACCACATTGGTCGCGCCGGACTCGTTGAACGGCACGCCATTGAACGGCTCGTTGCTGTTCTCGAAGACGATGCCATTGTTCAGGCGCGGGTCGGTGGCGTCGGTGTACTGGCCGTTCTGGTCAGGGAACCACATCATGCTGCCCCAGTGCCCCGGGCTGCTGGCGGTAATCCAGCGCATTTCGCGCTCCTCGCGCCGTGCCTCGGCGAGCACGGTGTTGTCCTTGGTGCGGTAGTGGGCATAGCGGCCGCCGCCCCATAGCGTCACCGCCTCGATGGGCTTGTACTCCAGGTTGCCGTTGAAGCTGAACTCCTGGCGAGACGCATCGCGCAACATGCGGTTGGCGTTGATGTCGTGCTGGGTGGCCACCACGTTCTTCTGCGGCTGCAGGTCCTCGAGCTGGAACGCACCGCCCAGGTCGAGCTTGAAATCGCCATGGTCGGTGCTGAACCGCGACACGTTGCTCAGGTCGCCACCGATGCGACGGTTGTCCTGTCGCGACCAGGCACGGTCGGTGCGGAACAGCTGCGACTTGGGCGCCATCCAGGCCGCGCTCAAGGTGCTGGTCTTCGAGTCGGTCATCCACAGGTTGGTGGTGAGGTCCACCCACGGATTGCCTTCGGGCAGGTAGTGATAGCGTGCGGTGTAGGTGTCGATCTCGATTTCGCTGGTGGGGTACTGGTAGATGCCGGCGGTGCCATAGCGGAAGATATCCGACGGCATGATCTCGCCCATGTGCCCGTCGAAGCGCCGGTAGCCGAAGTCCAGGGTGTGGTCGTCGGCCAGCCGCCAGGTGGTCTTGAGCAGGTAGGAGTCGGTCTCGGCCGACGAGTTGAGCACTTCCTCGCCGGCATTGTAGGTGTTGGCGACACTGGCCTGCTCCTCGCCCCAGCGATCGTAGAGGCGGTAACGGTCCTGGCCCTTCTTGCCAGAGAAGTAGTTGCCTTGGTTGCGGTGCGCATAGGCCGCCACCAGGTCGAATCGCTCGTGGGAATAGGCAAAGGCGGCGCTGCCGGATTCGGCCTGGGAGCCGAACAGGCTGCCGCGCTCATCACGCGGCGCTGCACTCAGGTCCTCGTCCCTGGAGTTGCGGTTGCGGTGTTCAGGCTCCACGCCGTTGTTCCACAGGTTGCCGGTCAGGCGCACGCCGACATCCTTGCCATCGACCAGGATGTCATCGACGCCAATGGTCTTCATCTCCACCGAACCGCCAATCGCCCCCGAGCGGGTGCTCGGCCCTTTGTTCACGGTAACGCTGCTGATCAGGTCCGGGTCGATATAGCTGCGCTGCTGGGTACCGCCGTAGCCGCGGTACACATCCAGCGCCTGCTCCGCGCCATCGACCCTGACCGCGACCCGGCTCTGCCCCTGAATGCCGCGAATATTGACGTCCAGCGCGCCGCCGTTGCGGCTGTCGCCCACCTGCACGCCGGCCACGCCCTTGAGCATGTCGCCCACCGACACGGTGCTGAAGCGGTCGAGGTCTTCACGGGACAGGTGCACCGTCGAACGCGGTGCGCGGTAGGTGTCACGCTGCGGGTCGACCATTTCGCTGGAGGCGACCACGGTAGGTGTCAGCTCCGTTGCCGCCGCCGATGCCTGGGCCTGCGGGATGAGGATGTATGCCCCCCGTGAGTTCGGCAGCAGTTGCAGGCCGGTATGGGCCAGCAGGCGCCGGGCGCCCTCCTGCACCGTAAAGCGCCCCTTGAGCGCCGGCGCGGTGCGGCCGCGGGTCAGGTCGGGGTCGTAAGACAGCAACAGCCCCGCTTGCTTGGCGAACACGCCCAGCGAGGTGCCCAGCGGCCCCTGGGCGATATCGTAGTCGCGGCGCGTGGCGTCGTCGGGCCGGCTGTTCTCGGTTGCCGCCGGGGCGGCCTGGGCCAGGCTTGCGCCAGAGCCCAGCAAACAGCCGAGCACCGCGCACCGTACGGCGAAGCTGATCGGGGACAAGCGTTGCAATGGGCGCGAAACAGGGGGAAGCCGATAACTGGCGGGCATGCTTTTCTCGCTCGTGAGGTCAGTGCCCGGCACTCGATGCGGGCTTGCACCCCTTCTGTCGCACGACAGCGAAAAAGGTATATGCGTGCGATTCGCATTTTCACTTGATCTTGTGATTTAGCCAAATCTAGTGATAATTGTTTGCATTTACGCCCTGATCCCGCTGCCCATGACCCTCTTCAAGAACCCGCCACGGCACATCGAGCACTGCGCCGTGACCACGCTGTATGTCGAACACCACGCCTGGTTGCGCGGCTGGCTGGCGTACCGCTTGCGTTCCTGGGGGCATGGCGTGGCCGATGACCTGGCCCAGGACATTTTCGTGCGCGTGCTGGCCAGCCGGGACACCACCCAGCCTGATACCTTGCGTCAGCCACGTGCCTACCTGGCCCGTATCGCCAATTGCGTGCTGGTCAGCTGGCGTCGACGGCATTCCCTTGAGCAGGCCTGGCTCGAGGCCCTGGCGTTGGTGCCCGAAGCCGAACATCCGTCGCCCGAGCAGCAGAGCGTGATTCTCGAGACCCTGCACGAGATCGACGCAGTGCTCGACAGCCTGCGGCCACGGGTCAGGCAAGCCTTCCTGATGGCAACGCTGGACGGCATGAAGCAGAAAGACATCGCCCAGGCACTGAACATCGCCTTGCCGACAGTGAAGAAGTACATCCACGAAGGCTACGTCGCCTGCCTGAGCCAGATGCGCGATGAATGACCAGCCCCCCATCGCCCAAGCCATTCTCGCCCAAGCCGCCGCCTGGCTGCTGCTGATGCAGGAAGGGCCACTGACGCCGGCACAACAGCTCGAACTGGAGCACTGGCGATACCGCGACGCCGAGCACGAACGCGCCTGGAACCGGGCGCAGCGCCTGCTCTCCCGCCTCGGCACCTTGCCTCCCACCCTGGCCCGACAAACGCTGGTGCGCCCGGACAGCAGCCGGCGCACCGTGCTGCGCAGCTTGCTGGTGTTGCTGGGCGCGGCCCCCCTGGGTTGGTGGGCATGGCGGCGCAGCGAGGGTGGCCTCGACTATCTCACCGCCCTGGGCGAACGCCGGGACGTGCTGCTGGCCGATGGCACCCAGGTTTCCCTCAACAGCCACAGCGAGCTGAGCGTGCGCTTCACGGCCGAGCAGCGCCTGCTGCACTTGCGCCGGGGCGAGATATACATCGTCACCGCGGCGGACCCGTCGCGGCCTTTGCGGGTGCGCACCGGGCAAGGCGTCATGCAGGCGTTGGGCACCCGTTTCAGCGTGCGCCAGTTCCCCCAGGAGACCCTGCTCGCGGTCTACGAAGGCGCCGTCCAGGTCCAGCCCGAAGCCGTCGGCGGTGTCATCGTCCAAGCAGGCTCGCAGCTGCGCTTCAGCCGTGATCGATTCGATCCACTGGAGGATGCACGCGACGCCCAGCTGGCCTGGCGCAATGGCCTGCTGGTAATCGACGAGATGCCGTTGTTGCAATGGACCCAGGAGCTGATGCGCTACAGCGAGCAGCGCCTGGTCTGCGACCCGGCGTTGGCCGAGTTGCAGATTTCGGGCAGTTTCCCGATCGATGACCTGCCCCTGGCTCTGGCCATGTTGGCGCAGAGCCATAAGCTGCGTATCCGCAGCGAGGCCGGGGGGACATTCATCAGCCGCTGACATCACACAGCCGCTCCCGCATGTGCCGTGTAACGCGACGAAATGCCAGCACCTGGCCATTGCCCCGGCACCGCCGTCAATGGGATGATTCGTATTTGCAATGTATTCTCATCAAGGCAATCCCGTGTCCCCCAAGCTCCTCCTCGCCGAAGACGATCCCCGCCTGCGCCAGGACCTGGAACACCACTTCCTGCGCCGTGGCTTCAGTGTTCAAGCCTGCGAGAACGGCACCCAGGCCTTGAATGCGATACACCAGACACACTTCGACCTGCTGCTGCTGGACATCATGCTCCCGGGTGTCGACGGCCTCAGCCTGCTCGACGAACTGCGCCGGCACCAGGCCGTGCCGGTGATGCTGATGTCGGCCCTGGGTGCCGAGCAGGACCGCATCAGCGGTTTCACCCGTGGCGCCGACGACTACCTGCCCAAACCCTTCAGCCTGGCCGAGCTCGATGCCCGGGTCGACGCCCTGCTGCGCCGGGTGGCGCTGGACCGGCGCCCGCCCGCTCCGCGCAATGCCTGCGCACTGGACTTCGACACGGCCAACCATGATGTCGCGCACCATGGCCAGAACGCCGGCCTGACCGGTTCCGAGTACCGCCTGCTGATGACCTTGCAGGCCCACCCCGGCGAGGCGCTGAGCAAGGCTTTCCTATATCAAAGCGTCCTGCACCGGGCCTACACCCGCCTCGACCGCGGCCTGGATGTGCATGTCTGCAACCTACGCCGCAAGCTCGCCGCCATCGGTGCGGGGCACCTGGAGATCCAGGCCGTGCGTGGCCAGGGCTATATCCTGGTCGACCCGGGTAGCGCCTGATGCGCCGACATCCGCTGCTGTGGAAACTGGCGCTGCTGCAGGTGTGCTTCTGCCTGCTGCTGACCTGGCTGATCTGGACCTGGGGCCTGTCGGTGGAGCGCAGTACCTACTTCCTCGCCCCCGCCGACCGGATGTTCCTGGCCGGCTTCGCCGAACAGGCCGAGCAGGCCTGGCGCACGGACGGCGCCGTCGGCGTTGAGCGCCTGCGCCGCGAACTGGAAGTCCGGGAAGACACCTGGGTCGCCATCATCGGCCCGCACCTGCAGAGCCTCGGTACCACGTCGCTGAGCGCCGAAGAGGCCAGCCGCCTGACCTTCATGCGCAAGCTCGACTGGCCCATGAGCCGGCGCCTGCAGGACGAGTTGCCCTATGTGAGCATCGAGTTCCCCAGCCGCCCCCAGGAGGGTCGCCTGGTCATTCAGCTCCCCGAGCACCTGCTGCCGACCGGGTTGACCCCCTGGACCCACGTGATCACCCACGGCGTGGCCCCTGCCCTGCTCGCCTTGTTGCTGGGCCTGGCGTTGTACCGCCACCTGGTCGTGCCCCTCAACCGCCTGCGCGACCGCGCCGACGCATTGCGTGCAGACG
Organism: Pseudomonas sp. WC1; assembly: GCF_050586565.1. Taxonomy (NCBI): domain Bacteria; kingdom Pseudomonadati; phylum Pseudomonadota; class Gammaproteobacteria; order Pseudomonadales; family Pseudomonadaceae; genus Pseudomonas; species Pseudomonas sp. WC1. Next base: position 12,842 of record NZ_JBOBDQ010000006.1, on the reverse strand, counting down.
ACCTGGACGGCCCCGGCCTGCCCCTGCAGGAGCGTCGCGACGAACTGGGCGAGCTGGCCCAGGCCTTCGAGCACATGGCTGTGCGCCTGCGCAGGAGCCTCGACCAGCAACGCCTGCTGCTGCGCACCCTGTCCCACGAACTGCGCACGCCACTGGCGCGCCTGCGCATCGCCCATGACAGCGGCCTGCCCCCGGAGCAGTTGCGCCAGCGCCTGGACCGGGAAGTGGACGACATGCAGAAACTGCTGGAGGACACCCTCGACCTGGCGTGGCTGGACACCGAGCAGCCGCAACTGGCGACCGAGCCGGTGCTGGTGCTCTCGGTGTGGGAAGCGCTGGTGCAGGACAGCTGCTTCGAGAGCGGCTGGGCGATGGCGCGACTGCCCTGCTCGCTCGGCCTCGACTGCGTGGTGCAGGCCCACCTGGACAGCCTGGCCCAGGCCTTGGAAAACCTGCTGCGCAACGCCATCCGTCATTCGCCCGCCGGTGGCCAGGTCAGCCTGGAGGGCTGGCGCGAGGGCACGCACTGGCACCTGTGCCTGCGCGACCACGGGCCTGGGGTGCCGGAGGCGGAGCTCGAACCGATCTTCCAGGCCTATCGCCGCCTACCCGGCAGCGGCGCCGGTTTCGGCCTGGGCCTGGCCATCGCCCGGCGCGCCATCGAGCTGCAGGGCGGACGGCTCTGGGCGAGCAATGGCTACCCTGGGTTGTGCCTGCACCTGCTGCTGCCCGCGGCCGAAAGTGTTTAGAAAGTTAATGCGCTTTACTCTCAAATAAGAGCCATTACCATCTGTGATCTCTTGAAATCAGCCCGCCGCGCCGGAGATCACACATGTCGCCCCGCCCGCTTTGCCTATCACCCTTCCTGCTGCTGTCCAGCTGCCTGCTGAGCAGCGCCGTACACGCCGCCAACCAGCCCGCACCGATCGAGCTGGAAAGCCAGAACGTGGTGGCCACCGCGCTGGAAGAGACCAAGCAGGCGCCCGGTGTGTCGATCATCACCGCCGAAGACATCAAGAAGCGCCCGCCGGCCAACGACCTGTCGCAGATCATCCGCACCATGCCGGGAGTCAACCTGACCGGCAACTCCACCAGCGGTCAACGCGGCAACAACCGTCAGATCGACATTCGTGGCATGGGGCCGGAGAACACCCTGATCCTGGTCGACGGCAAGCCGGTCAGCAGCCGTAGCTCGGTACGCTACGGCTGGCGTGGCGAGCGGGATTCGCGCGGCGACACCAACTGGGTGCCGGCCGACCAGGTCGAGCGCATCGAAGTGATCCGCGGCCCGGCGGCGGCACGCTATGGTTCCGGGGCCATGGGTGGGGTGATCAATATCATCACCAAGCAACCGGCGGGCGAGACCCACGGCAACATGACCGTGTACCAGAACTTCCCGCAGCACGGTGACGAAGGCGCCACCAAGCGCGTGAGCTTCGGCCTCAACGGCCCACTCACCGACACCCTCAGCTATCGGGTGTACGGCAACGTGGCCAAGACCGACGCGGACGACTGGGACATCAACGCCGGCCACGAGTCCGCACGCTCCGGGACCCAGGCCGGCACCCTGCCCGCCGGCCGCGAAGGCGTGCGCAACAAGGACCTCAACGGCCTGCTGAGCTGGCGCCTGACCCCGGAGCAGACCCTGGAACTCGAAGCCGGCTTCAGCCGCCAAGGCAACCTGTACGCGGGCGATACGCAGAACACCAACTCCAATGCCAACGTCAAAAGCATGCTGGGCAAGGAGACCAACATTCTCTACCGCGAGAATTTCGCCATCACTCACCGTGGCGATTGGGACTTCGGCAGCAGCATGGCCTTCCTGCAATACGAGAAGACCCGCAACCAGCGCATCAACGAAGGCCTGGCCGGTGGCACCGAAGGTATCTTCAGCAACACCGACTTCTACACCTCGACCCTGCGCGACCTGACCGCCCACGGCGAGCTCAACCTGCCACTGCACGCCTGGCGCGACCAGACTCTGACCATGGGCAGCGAGTGGAGCCAGCAGAAGCTCGACGACCCCAGCGCCAATACCCAGACCACCAGCGAAGGCGGCAGCGTGCCCGGCCTGACCAGCAGCGGCCGCAGCACCAGCAGCCAGGCGCAGATCTTCTCGCTGTTTGCCGAGGACAACATCGAACTGCTGCCCGGCACCATGCTCACTCCGGCGCTGCGCTTCGATCACCACAGCATCGTCGGCGACAACTGGAGCCCGTCGCTCAACCTGTCCCACGCGCTGAGCGACACCCTGACGCTGAAGGCCGGCATCGCCCGCGCCTACAAGGCGCCGAACCTGTACCAGCTCAACCCCGACTACCTGCTCTACAGCCGTGGCCAGGGCTGCTACGGGCAGAGCACCAGCTGCTACCTGCAGGGCAACGCGCACCTGGAGGCCGAGACCAGCGTCAACAAGGAACTGGGCATCGAGTTCCAGGACAACGGCTGGGTCGCCGGCCTGACGTACTTTCGCAACGACTACAAGAACAAGATCGACTCGGGCCTGAGCGGCATCGGCCAGGCAGCCGGTGGCACCGGCGCCAACGCCAACGCCACCCTCTACCAGTGGGAGAACATCCCCAAAGCGCTGGTCGAGGGCCTCGAGGGCACCCTGACCATCCCGCTGAGCGAACAGCTGAAGTGGAGCAACAACTTCACCTACATGCTGCAATCGAAGAACAAGACCACTGGCGAGACCCTGTCGGTGACCCCGGCCTACACCCTCAATTCGATGCTCGACTGGCAAGCCTCCGACGACCTGTCGCTGCAGCTGAGCGTGGCCTGGTATGGCAAGCAGACGCCGAAGAAGTACGACTACCAGGGCAAGCGCGTGACCGGCAGCGCCAATGACCAGGTGGCGCCTTACGCCTTGGTCGGCGCCAGCGGCACCTACGCCCTGACAAAGAACCTGAGCCTGACTGCCGGCATCGACAACCTGTTCGACAAACGCCTGTACCGCGCCGGCAACGCCCAGGCGGTCAACGGCATCGAAGGCGCAGGCGCGGCGACCTACAACGAACCGGGCCGCACCCTCTACACCAGCCTGACCGCCTCCTTCTGAACCCAACCCGCCCCGCCGTTGCCTCGCACGATGCGACGGCGGTGTGTCATGGACGACACCACGAGAACGCCTGATGAAGATCCCGACCCTTGTCCTGGCATTGCTGCTGGCCGGTACGGCTTTGGCGCAGCCGCACCCCGAAAAGAAGATGGACACTACCCTGCTGCAGCGCCAGGACATGGCCTATCGCTTCAGCCACCTCGACCTGGACTCACGGGATGGCCAGCGCCATTACCGCCTGTGGATCGGCAAGCCCCAGCGCCCGGCACCCGCCAGCGGCTACCCGGTGCTGTGGATGCTCGATGGCAACGCCGCGATCAGCGCATTGGCATCGCAGCAGTTGCAGGCGCTCGCCAACGGCCAGGCACCGCTGCTGGTCGCCATCGGCTACCAGACCGACCAACGCATCGAGCGCTCCGCCCGTACCTATGACTACACACCAGTCGTACCTGGGCTGGCCGAGCAGCGCGATCCGCTGACAGGCCAGGCCATTGGCGGCGTCGATGCGTTCCTCGACCTGCTGGAGCAGCGCATGCGCCCGATGGTCGCCGCTGTGGCGCCCATCGACCCGCGACGACAGATGCTCTGGGGCCACTCCTATGGCGGGCTGGCGGTGCTGCACACACTGTTCGCCCGCCCATGGCTGTTCAGCGACTATGCGGCGGCCAGCCCATCGTTGTGGTGGAACGACGGCGCCATCGTGGCCGAGATGCAAGGGTTGCAGGGGAGGCTGGGCAGCCACCGGCCAGGCCTGCTGCTGATGCGCGGCACGCGGGAGCCGGCCAATCCCCGGGGGCCGCTGCAGGGCGATGTGCAACGACCTGCCCGGGCGCTGGTGGCCAGTCTGGCCGGAGTGAAGGGATTGTCAGTGACTTTCCAGCCATTCGACGGCCTGGACCACGGAGCAATGCTGCCGGCCTCACTGCGCTTCGTACTGGACAGGATGTCCAAGTCGGCTCAGTGAGGCGTAATTCGTTGTAGAAGCAGTTTTAGCCGCGATGCAAGCCAGGTGTTGTCTGGCACCCGCTTCGCGGGTAATCGCGGCTGAAGCCGCTCCTACAGATGCCGCGCGCCCTCATCCAGCTTGGCGCACGATGTCCCGCAGGAAATCATCCAGCAACCCGGTGTCACCACGCGTCACCGGCACCTCCCGCGCCTCATCCGCCCGCGCCAGCTCGGCCTCGATGAACCCATGCAGTACCTCGTCTCGCGGCCCGTGCTCGGCTTCGCCGCTGCGTCGTTTCACGGCCAGCAACGCATCGATCGGCGCCTGCAGGCGCGGGTCATCGACGGTGCGTGCCATCAACGCGGCGAACGCTGTCGGCGGCATGCCCAGGCCCTGGTCGATCCAGCGCACCGCCAGCAACGGTCGCAGCACATACAGGTACTTCTTGAAGCGCACCGTCTCGCCCATCAGGTAGCCACGCAGGTTCTTGCGTGCCATCGACAGGTAGTGATGGCGCACCGCGCGTGGCGAGTAGAACGCCTCGCCCAGCTCGCGCAAGCGCCTAGTAGCTTCGGCGTCGGTGCGATACACCAGCGGCGAGCCCAGCCACTCGAGCAGGCTCGGGTTGGCGCCGCGCATCAGACGCAGGGTCTTGCGCAGCTCCCAGCCGCTGATGTCCAGTTCGTCGCTCAGCGGCCGCTCGATCACGTCGCGAGGCTCGTCCACCCGCAGGTACCAGTCGTTGCGCGGCACGTAGACGAAGCGCACGTCGTAGTCGCTGTCGGGCGAGGCGAAGCCCCAGGCCCGGCTGCCGGACTCGCAGGCATAGAGCACGGTCACCTGGTGCTCGCGCTCGATACGTTGCAGTTCATCGAGCACCCGGGCGCGCATCGCCTCGGGCAGTGGGTGGGGGTCGTCCTGACACATGTCTTCGTTCCTTGTACTGGGCGCCACACGGCGCCCGTCTCAACCTTTCACACACACCACCTGACGCAGGGTGTGCACCACTTCGACCAACTCACGCTGGGCCTGCATCACCGCATCGATATCCTTGTAGGCCATCGGGATCTCGTCGATCACATCCTTGTCCTTGCGGCACTCCACATGGGCAGTGGCGCGCTGCTGGTCTTCGACCGTAAAGCGGCTCTTGGCCTTGGTGCGGCTCATCACCCGGCCCGCACCATGGCTGCACGAGCAGAACGATTCCTCGTTGCCCAGGCCGCGCACGATGAAACTCTTCGCGCCCATGGAGCCGGGGATGATGCCCAGCTGGCCCTTCTGCGCCGACACCGCGCCCTTGCGCGTCACCAGCACCTCGCGGCCGAAGTGCTGCTCCTTCTGCACATAGTTGTGGTGGCAGTTGACCGCCTCGAGGCTGGCCTCGAACGGCTTGCCCAGCACCTTGCGGGTGGCGGCGACCACCGCCTGCATCATCAGTTCGCGGTTGTGCCGGGCGAAGTCCTGCGCCCACTCCACCGCCTCGACATAGTCGGCGAAGTGCCGGCTGCCTTCCTCGAAATACGCCAGGTCGCGGTCCGGCAGGTTGACCATGTGCTGGCGCATGTCGGCCTGGGCCAGTTCGATGAACAGGTTGCCGATGGCGTTGCCGACGCCACGCGAGCCGCTGTGCAGCATGAACCAGACGCGGTCGGCCTCGTCCAGGCAGACCTCGATGAAGTGGTTGCCGCCGCCCAGTGTCCCCAGGTGTTGGCGGTTGTTGGTCTTCTCCAGGCGCGGATGCTTGTCGGTGATTGCCTTGAAGCGCCCGGCCAGGCCGCTCCAGACCTGGTCGGCGTAGTTCGGCACGTTGTCCCAGGCACCCTGGTCGCGACGGCCGAAGGTCTTGCCATGGGGCACGGCCTTCTCGATGGCTGTACGCAGGCCATGCAAGTTGTCCGGCAGGTCACGGGCATGCAGCGAGGTGCGCGCGGCGATCATGCCGCAGCCGATGTCCACGCCCACCGCCGCCGGGATGATCGCGCCCACGGTGGGGATCACGCTGCCGATGGTCGAGCCCTTGCCCAGGTGCACATCCGGCATCACCGCCAGGTGCTTGAAGATGAACGGCATCTTCGCCGTGTTCATCAGTTGCTTGCGGGCGTCGTCCTCGACCGGCACACCGTCGGTCCACAGCTTGATCGGCTTGCCGCCCGCCACTTCGAGTATGTTCATTACCTTGTTCCTTGTTGCGTACGTCGTGTCGCAAAGGGTCAACCCGCCTTGAGACTGACCATGCCATTCAATACCTGATCCAGGCCACCGAACACCGAAATCCGGTCGATGCGCTCGGCCACCCGCTCCAGGGTTTCCAGCTCTTTGAGGCGCAGGGCCGTCGGGTTGCCTTCCATCACCTTGGCGGTGTTGAGCAGCGAGCGGGTCGCCTGGGTTTCCTCACGCCGGCGGATCACGTTGGCCTGGGCAGCCTTCTCTGCCTCCACTACCTGCGCCAGCAGGGTTTTCATCTCGCCCGGCAGGATGATGTCGCGCACCCCCAGGCTGCTCACCTCCAGGCCACTGTCTTGCAGGTGCGCCAGCAGGTGCTCGGTGACGCTACCGTCGATGGACTGCTTGTCTTCCAGCAGTTCGTCGAGGGTGCGGGTGCCCACCGCAGCACGCAAACCGAACTGCAGTTCGCGGTACAGGTGCTCCACCGGTTTGCTCATCTGCCCGTGGGCGCCGAGTACATCGGTGTAGCGCCAGTTGGCCACCAGGCTCAGGCGCAGGCTGACCTTGTCGCGGGTGAGGATCTCCTGGCCGTTGACCTCCAGCGCCTGCAAGCGAGTGTCGACCATCTCCACCGCTACCTGGCTGCCGCAGCGCCAGTAGCCATGGCGGCCCGGCTCGAGCAACCCGGCTACCACGCCGTCGATCTTCAGCACACCGACATGGAACGCCGGCACCAGCGCCAGCAGCACCAGGTCCGTGCCGGCCACACCGGGGCGGTTCAGGCGGACCACCAGTTCATCGTCCAGGCGCCGGCCCTGATTCAGGTCGATGCGCTGCAAGCCATGCTCGACCTGGCCTTTCCAGTACAGGCGGCGACTGTCCGGTGCCAGCAACTCGACCATGCGGCCGTCCTCGAAACGCAGGCCGGCCTCGTGCTGCGCCAGGTCCATGGCTTCGAAATGCTGCTCGACCAGAGCTGGCTCCTGCCCGCGCAGGTACTGTGCCAGCGGGTGGTCGAACAGCGGGGATTGGAGGCTGAAGGTGGTCACCGTCAGCCGGTCTTGCCAGTCGAAACGCGAGTACTGGCCAGGCTCGAGAATCGACACGAAGTCGCCTTCGCTCATCAGCAGGCCACGTTCGTTTTTCTTCACCACAAAGCGTTTCAACAGTTTCATCTTGCTCATCCTTTTATCAATGTCCTTGGTTGCAGGGGTCGCTGACTCACCGAGCGCCGTGGGCGAAGCCTGGCGGAGTCCGGGGCCGGGAGCGCTTGCTCCGGCGGCCTTCATCGTTGCGCCAGGCCCGGCCGGCGGGCCGGGTGGGCCAGCGGTAGCCCAGGCGTCCTTCGCAAAAGCGGACCATCCTGGCCCTGGTTGCGTTGCCTGTGCCCCACCTGCGGGTGTTGCGTTTGTAGCTACCGTGGAGGGTAGTGCCGGGACTTGGCCCGGCGAGCGCCTCGCAAGCCTGTTCACAGGCTTGCGCCGCAATGACCGTTCGTTGCAGCGGCGGCATGCACGACACCGACACCTGAAGGTGGGTACGTGCACCGGCGGGGGTTAATATCCCCTGACCCGAGGGCCTGCCTGGCGATGCGGTCGAGAGGGATATAGCGAGCGGCGTGCCAGGTTTTCATTCGTTCTTGAAAAAACCGCATAACCAACTGATTTATAAGCATTTATTTCTTATTGCGCGTTAGCCGATACATTACAAGGTGTCTAACCGATTTAATTTTTCGTATATCCTGCGATATATATTTATCTTTTTGGATAATCACGGATGACCAAGCCTCTCGTCGCCATCGGTTTTCTCGGCACCACCCTCGACCGCAACGGCAAGGGTGCGGCGCGCTGGAACAGGTGGCGGCCAACCATCGGCCTGTGCCAGCAACCCGACCTGCCCCTGGACCGCCTGGAACTTATCCACGGCCCCGGCGCACGCGACCTCGGCCTGGCCGAGCGAATCCGCGCCGACATCCAGCAGGTCTCGCCCGGCACAGAGGTGCGCCTGCACCCGCTGGCGCTGCGCAACCCGTGGGATTTCGAGGAGGTCTACGGCGCCCTGCACGACTTCGCCAGCGGCTACAGCTTCGACACCGAGCACGAGGACTACCTGGTGCATATCACCACCGGCACCCACGTCGCGCAGATCTGCTGGTTCCTGCTCACCGAGGCGCGCTACCTGCCGGCGCGCCTGGTGCAGACCTCACCCTCGCGCAAGCACGACGAAAACAGCGACCCTGCCGGCATCGCCACCCTGATCGACCTCGACCTGTCGCGCTACGACCCGATCGCCTCGCGCTTTCGCCGCGAACAGGTCGAGGGGCAGTCGCTGCTCAAGTCAGGCATCGCCACGCGCAACCCGGACTTCAACCGCACCATAGAGCAGATCGAACGGGTCGCCCTGCGCTCGAAGGCGCCGATGCTGCTGGTCGGCCCGACCGGCGCCGGCAAGTCGTTCCTGGCCCGCCGCGTCCATGAGCTCAAGCGCGGTCGTCACCAGTTGGGCGGTCGCTTCATCGAGGTGAACTGCGCCACCCTGCGCGGCGACGGCGCCATGTCGACCCTGTTCGGCCATGCCAAAGGCGCCTTCACCGGCGCGCAGAACGCCCGCGACGGCCTGCTGCGCGCCGCCGACGGCGGCATGCTATTCCTCGACGAAATCGGTGAGCTGGGCGCCGACGAACAGGCCATGCTGCTCAAGGCCATCGAAGAAAAGCGCTTCTTCCCGCTGGGCGCCGACCGTGAGGTGGAAAGCGACTTCCAACTGATCGCCGGCACCCACCGGGACCTGCGCGCCAAGGTCGCCGACGGCTCGTTCCGCGAAGACCTGTTCGCCCGCATCAACCTGTGGACCTTCGCCCTGCCGGGCCTGGCCCAGCGGCGCGAGGACATCGAGCCGAACCTGGATTTCGAGTTGCAGCGCCACGCCCGTGAGCAAGGCCGCCAGGTGCGCTTCAACCTCGAAGCCAAGCGCCGCTACCTGGCCTTCGCCCACGCCAGCGAAGCACGCTGGGCCGGTAACTTCCGCGAGCTGTCGGCATCGATCACGCGCATGGCGACCCTGGCCGACAGCGGGCGCATCGACGAGGCACTGGTCGAGGAAGAGATCGCTCGGCTGCGCTATGCCTGGGGCCTGGAATCGGCAACCGAGCCGCTGCTGGCCGGCCGCGAACTGGACCTGTTCGACCAGGTACAACTGCAGGCGGTGATCGATGTGTGCCGCCGCGCCCAGAGCCTGTCCGAGGCCGGGCGCCAGCTGTTCGCGGTATCACGCCAGGAGAAGGCCAACCCCAACGACGCCGACCGCCTGCGCAAGTACCTGGCGCGGTTCGGATTGGATTGGCAGCAGGTGAAGGGTCAGGGGTGACCGTTGAATTGATCCAGTACGTGATTCAAGCGTGTACGGAACTCATCGAAGCTAGGCATTGTGATACGCAGGGGGTCGATATCGCCGTTTTCAATGGCTTCGACCAACTCCTGCGCGCTACTCCTACCATTACGTGCCGCATCCAGCATCGGCTTGAGCGGGGCAGGCGCGTCATCGTTTCCAGGGGCGCTCTCCAACTGTGCGCAATGCTCGTACTGAGGATCCCTGCACGCGCAGAGCAGCCACGCTTCGGACTTTGGCTGCGGAATCATCGGCACGCCCAACGATGAACCACCAGATTCGAAGCCATCCAGCATTGACCGCCATTTGGCGCGCCACTCCCTGATGGATACGGTGTCGCTGTCTCGGAACAGGACCGGAATCACCATCCTATCCGCCTGCATCTGACGCTCGACAGATAGAATGGCTAGACGCTGCGCATTCTCGTAGAAGAAGTTCGTTTCCTGCTCTTTGCGCTTTCCAGGCGCCCGAAACTTGCGGCCTGAATTCTTTTCCTTCACCTCTACGAGCGCTCGCTCGGAGATGAACTCGATCATTTCACACAGCAGTGCTGAGTAGTCACATCGATGTTCGAACAAGCGGTCTATGACATGAGTCATCGGCCCTGGCCTAAATACCCAGCCTTGCTCACCTGGCACATCCACACCAATATCCGAAGGCCCTTCTCCACTAACGAGCAGCAGCATCAGTGCTCTCCCTGAGCCAGCTTTTTGGTCAATGCAACAAGGTTGGTATCTACAAAGACCTCACCCGGCCCCATGACCCTCAACTTCTCGGCCATCGCCGGTATTCCGAAGAACGCAATAGCCCGGGTCCGCCCATCCTGCATTTTGTAGATCAGTTGCACCCCTTCGCGTGCAACTTCATCCTCGAGGTAGTTCAACACCATTGGGCTGTGCGTGGTCACCATGACTTGCTGGGGGGTGTTCACAAGGTGATCGAGCAAAAACTCGATCACTTCGGGGTTGATGCCATTTTCAACTTCATCAAACAGCATGAACTGGTGATCGGACAAGGTTTCGGCAAGGATCGCCATCAGGCGCAACATGCCATCGTTCATGTGCCGGGCTTCGGTACTGAAGCGATGATCGGCATAGCGCTCTTGGATGCTTAGCGACTTCCAGCCTGCACGCAAGGCCGACAGGTCGATGGCCTGGACCTGTGGATAAGGCCCCCCCAACAATTCGAGCAACCGAAGTTTGCTGGCTTCGGGCAAGGCGTGGAGAAATGAAGAAAACTTTTCGCCTGCAAAACCCAGCCCGCCATCAGCCTCACGTGACTTGCGGCGTAAATGCTGAGGTGACAGGGCATCCAGCGACGTGATCGTCGCGATAAAACGTTTGAACAGGCGCAACTGCGGGCTCACACTTTCTTCCTTGAGTTGCGAGAGCAAAGACCCTTGGTACTCGAATGCGATGTCCCCCGTCAGCCAAGCCCCCAACCCGTTCTGGTCCACTACAAACCGGCCGTCGTCGACCTTCATGACCACGGTGTCGTCAAGCTCGATACTTTCCTGGGTACAGCGCAGCAACGAGCGATTGAAACTTCCTCGCCATACCAACGCTGAGTTATCCAACGTGCAGCGCAGCTCGAAAGTTATATTGCTGGTCTTGCCTAGCTTGGACTTGAGGTCAGTCGCCTTCCACTCCCGACTCTTCAACCAGCCCGTAAGATCGCCACGCATCTGTTGCGACAGGAAGTCCATCGCCTGAAGAATTGTCGACTTACCGGCACCGTTCAACCCGATCAGACAGGTGAACTTGGTCAGTGATATCGAAAAACCAACCAGCGACTTGAAGTTGTCGATGGTCATGCGCTTGAGCTGAATCACTCCTGCACGCGATGTTTTCAACGGGTCACGCTCGGTCATGTCTAGTGTCTTCCCAGGCCCTGCAAATTCGCATGCCAAACGATAAACCTTTTTGGCTCAGGCGTCCCGCCTTCACCGGCCTTGGCCGCTTAACAGCGCGCATAAGCCGTAGGACGTTTCCCAATCGGAAACCAAATGCTTCGAGCCAAACAGGCTTGGGAAGTATCCTACGCGACTTGCCGAAGCTCCTCTGTTGTCGGGAAATCACCTCAGGAATAACGTCCCTGAGTCGCGATGTTTGCGGCCGGGTGTGAGAACGTTGATGAGTAATCGAGCATGTCCCTATGGCAGCCGTGCACGGGCAGACTTCGGTCTAGCCGAGTTTTCTTCACTCCCTCGGTTTCTCTCTTGCCCGCTGCATGGACTTGAGACATCGCTGCCTGGCACGGGCTACACCCGTGTTCGCAGGACAAATCGGGGCGCCGAACCGCCGCTCCCACAGGGATTGAGGAAAGACCGGCATCGACTTAAGCAGGGCTTGCCAGCGAATGGTCGGTTTGCGGTATGCTCCCCGGGTCTTCAGGGCGGGGTGAAAGTCCCCACCGGCGGTAAATCGAAAGATGAGCCCGCGAGCGCCCCGGCCATGCCGGGGGTCAGCAGATCTGGTGAGATTCCAGGGCCGACGGTCATAGTCCGGATGAAAGAAGGCGTTTGGCAGGGGCCGTCCAGGCGCCCTTGCGCGCGCATTTTGTTCGCCCCGAGACGTTCATCGATCATTCACGAGGAGCGTTTCATGTCCACCCCGCTTAACAAGCAATTCCCCAACGTCAGCGCCGCCATCGCCGCCTTCCAGGCCGGGCGCCCCGTGCTGCTGCTCGACGACGACGACCGCGAGGACGAAGCCGACATCGTCGCTGCCGCCGAGAACCTTTCGCTGCAGACCATGGCCATGATGATCCGCGATTGCAGCGGTATCGTCTGCCTGTGCCTGGACGAAGCCACCGTCGACGCCCTGCAGCTGGCGCCAATGGTGCAGAACAACCAGGCCCGCCACAGCACCGGCTTCACCGTCACCATCGAAGCCGCCGAGGGCGTCAGCACCGGCGTGTCGGCGCAGGACCGCATCACCACCATCGAAGCCGCGCTGCGCTCCACCGCGCAACAGCGCCACATCGTCAGCCCCGGCCATGTATTCCCCCTGCGCGCCCGTGACGGCGGCGTGCTGACCCGTCGCGGCCACACCGAAGGCTCGGTGGACCTGGCCCGCCTGGCCGGCCTGCGCCCGGCGGCGGTGCTGTGCGAACTGATGAACCCCGATGGCAGCATGGCCCGGGGCGAACAGGTGGCGGTGTATGCGCGGCAGTACAATCTGCCAGTGCTGACCATCGAGGAGCTGGCGCGCTATCGTGAGGCGATGGTGGAACTCGAGGCCGAGCCGGCCTGATACCTGGGCAAGCCCGCTCCCGATCAGC